>DASYYH010000008.1 GCA_035934015.1 Candidatus Acidiferrales bacterium | reverse complement strand
TCAGCCAATGTCGCCTCCGGCTTTGGACCGCACGGCGAAGATTTGCTTGGCAAAAGATCCGGATGAGCGCTTTCAGTCGGCGCACGACGTGAAGCTGCAGCTGGAATGGATACGCGACGCGGGTTCGCAGGCAGGAGTACCTGCGCCCATCGTTGCGCATCGCAAAAACCGCGAACGCATCGCGTGGGGAGCGGCGGCGCTACTCACAATTATTGCTATCGCGCTGGCCTACGGCTTCATCGCGCGCGCACCGATGCCCGCGCCGGTCATTGTGTCGCAGATTCTACCGCCTCCGAACGCGAGCTTCGCTTCGGGGGGCCCGACTGAAGGACCTCCGCTGATTTCGCCCGATGGCACGAAGCTGGTCTTCGTAGCCGTCGGATCGGATAGCAAGCGACAACTTTGGGTGCGCCCGCTCAATAGTGCAACGGCGCAGCCGCTCGCGGGCACCGATGGGGCCCAGTTTCCTTTCTGGTCGCCGGATAGTCGCTCCATCGGATTCTTTGCGGATGACAAGCTGCAGCGGGTTGACGCGGCGGGCGGGCCGACGCTCGCCCTCGCCGATACTACGAATGGGCGCGGAGGAACCTGGAGTTCCGACGGCACCATCCTCTTCGCTCCCGCCGCACTCGCCCCAATCTATCGCATACCCGCCTCGGGCGGCTCGCCTCAAGCAGTTACCAAACTGAACGCCTCGCGGCAGGAAACCACGCACCGCTGGCCGCAATTTCTGCCCGACGGCAAGCATTTCCTTTTTTATTCCCACGGCAGCAACGCACAGAATAGCGACGGCACGTATGCCGCCTCGCTAGACGGCGGCGAGCCAGTTCTCCTGATCCGAGGCGACTCGAACGCGGTCTATGCGGACGCGGGCTACCTGTTGTTCATCCGGCAAGGCACGCTGATGGCCCAGCGATTCAATGCGGAGAAGATGCAACTCACCGGCGATGCGACGCCGCTGGTCGAACATGCCGACGTAAACTCTGTCGTATGGCAGGGAATCTTCAGCGTTTCGACGAACGGGATTCTGGCCTATAGCGCGGGAGGCTCCGTTGTCGGCAACGTCGAGCTTTTGTGGTTGGATCGCAGCGGCAAGCAGTCGGCGGAGACGGGGACGCCCGGCGATTACTCTTCGCCGGAACTTTCACCGGATGGACGCGAATTGGCTGTTCGCGTAGTGGCGGCGGGAACCTCGTACTCGAATATCTGGACTTATGACCTGGCGCGAGGAACCAAGACGCGACTGACGTTCTCAACGGCCAGTGACGGCTCTCCGGCCTGGTCGCCAGATGGCAAGACCATTGCGTTCACGTCGGATCGAAGCGTGCAACCCCATCTATACCAGAAAGCCGCCGACGGGACGGGAAGCACGACGCCGTTGATTGTGGACGACGCCCGTGAAGCATACCCGGACTGGTCTTCCGATGGGCGGTACGTCGTCTACGAGCGGGAGAGTTCACAACCGGGCTCGCATATCGAAATCTGGGCTGTGCCCCTGTTCGGCGGGCGCAAGCCCTTTCCAGTGGTACAGAACCAGCAATTCAATGAAGTGGCGCCAGCTCTTTCCCCCGATGGCAAGTGGCTGGGTTACGTGTCAGATGAATCGGGGAGGCGCGAGATTTACGTGGTGCCGTTCCTGCATGGCAGCGGGAAATGGCAGGTCTCGACGGGAGGCGGAGGATATCCGCGATGGAGGCGTGACGGCAAGGAGCTATTTTATCTTTCGCCCGACAACAAGCTGATGGCCGTGGAGATTTCCGAACAGGGCACAAGCCTGGCCCTCGGGAAGGTCACGCCGCTGTTCCAGGTGAACAGTATTATCCAGGTGAGAGGCCCCTACGATGTCACTGCCAATGGGCAGAAGTTCGTGGTGGTCAGCTCGGGCGCGCCGCAGGTCACTCCGCCGCTGACGCTGGTGGTGAACTGGCCGGCGCTGCTGAAGAAACAGTGACCAGGGGCGAGTGGTCAGTGCTCAGCAAAGGCGATGGTTCGAGCGACCATGAGCGAACGGACGCACTTCGCGCAAGCGAATGACGGGGAGCGTTGATGCGTTACGAATAAGATTTCTGCGAGGGGTCTGCGGTGCTAAATAGCGGGACAAAACTTGGGCCATATGAGATTCAGACGCCTCTCGGAGCGGGAGGGATGGGAGAGGTGTATCGCGCGCGGGATGCGAGGCTGGGACGCGACGTGGCGATCAAGGTTTTGCCGGAAGCGTTTGCGCGCGACGCGGAACGCATGGCGCGGTTCCAGCGCGAAGCGCAAGTGCTGGCGTCGCTCAATCATCCGAACATTGCGGCGATTTACGGATTCGAGGATTCGGGCGCGACGCATGCGCTGGTGATGGAATTGGTCGAGGGACCAACGCTCGGGGAGCGCATTGCCAGCGGACGCAAGGGATCGAGCAGCGGGGGAACGCGTGCCGACGTAAAGCCAGCCTCGGCAGGCAGAGCCACGGCTACGCAACCGATCCGAACCACTCCGATTGCGATGGACGACGCGCTGCCCATTGCAAAACAAATCGCCGAAGGGCTGGAATACGCGCACGAGCGCGGAATTGTGCATCGCGATTTGAAACCGGCAAATATAAAAATCACAAACAGCGATGCGGTGAAGATTCTGGACTTTGGATTGGCGAAGGCGCTGGAGAACGATCCTGCCGCGACGGATATTTCCACTTCGCCGACGATCAGTCGGATGGCGACGCAGGCGGGAATCATTCTGGGGACGGCGGCATATATGTCGCCGGAGCAAGCCAAAGGCAAGACGGTAGACCGGCGCGCGGACATTTGGGCGTTTGGGTGCGTGCTATACGAGATGCTGACGGGCAAGATGGCGTTCAGCGGCGAGACGGTGACGGACACGCTGGCGGCGGTGATTCGCGCGGAGCCGGATTGGTCGCTGCTGCCGAAGGATACGCCAGCGCATGTGCGCGTGCTGTTGCAGCGCTGCATGCAGAAAGATGCGAAGCAACGCTTGCGCGATATCGGCGACGCGCGGATTGCGATTGACGAGGTGCTGAGCGGCGCGGCGGCGACGGTCGAGAGGCAATCTCATGCCGCGGTGAAAGCGCCCGAACGCGGTAAGCAAGCGTGGCTGCCGTGGGTCGTGGCAGCGCTGTGCGCGCTAGTGGCGATGGGGCTCGCGGGATATTTGTATTTTGGGCGGGAGTTCGATCCTGGTGAAAGCACGACACTCGATGTCGCTTTGCCCGAGGGCGTAAGCATTTTGACGAGAGATGCGCCCAGTGTGGCGCTTTCGCCGGACGGCAGACAAATTGTTTTTATGGGAGCAAAAGGCAGCGCAACGCAACTTTACCTCCGCTCATTGAATGAGCCGGACGCGAAGCCGATTGCCGGGACAGAGAATGGAGCGAGCCCGTTTTTCTCTGCCGACGGGAAATGGATCGGCTTTTTTGCGGATGGAAAACTCAAGAAAATCCCAGCCGAGGGCGGCACGGCGCAGGTTCTCGCTGATGCCTCGGTCCAGCGCGGCGGGAGCTGGGCGAAGGACGGGACGATCATATTTTCTCCTGAATACACCGGCGGTTTGCTGAGGCTGCGGGAATCCGGCGGGCAACCGGAGGAGCTTGTGGCGCCGGACACCAAGAAGGGAGAGCGAACGTACCGGTGGCCGGATGTGCTGCCGAACGATAAAGGTGTCGTCTTCACGATCGGAATGCAAAACAGCGCGGCGAGCTACGATGAAGCGGAGATCGCGGTGTATTCATTTGAGACGAAACAAATTCGCGTTTTGACACATGGAGACATGGCGGTGTATTCGCCGAACGGATATTTGCTGTACTACCGAACCGGAGTGCTATTCGCAGCACCTTTCAGCGAGAGCCGGATGGAGATCACGGGAGACGCAGTGCAGTTGCCGGAACAGGTGAGCGGCGATCCAACGAGCGGGGCGGCATACGTGGCAGTGGCGACAAATGGCATGATGGCGTACCTGAGCGGTGGCTCCGCCACATCCACTCGAACAGTGACGATTACGGATCGCAAAGGAGAGTCGCATGTTTTGCCCCTGCCGCCGCGCGGGTATTCCATTCCTCGATTTTCGCCGGACGGCAAGCGGCTGGCGATGGTCGTCAGCGACGTCACCAACTTTGCCACGAACGGGCGGGGCGACGTGTGGATTTATGATTTCGGAAGCGGAAGCATGAGCCGGCTGACGTTTGACGGTACGGACGACTATGAGGCGTGGTCGGCGGACGGTTCAAAGATTTATTTTGATTCGAGCCGTGGGAGTGGCGGGGGACTTTATGCGAAGCGAGCGGACGGCACGGGAGGTGAACAGGTTATTCTGCCGAATGAAGGCGGGTCGTATCTCAATCCGGATGCGGCTTCGCCTGACGGGAAGGTCATCGTTTTGACGCGGCCGGGAGGCCTTTTGGGAGACCTATCCATGACTGCGCTTGGAGATAAGGCGAAGACCACGCCGCTCAAGACAAATGCCGCAGGGGCCGAGTTCTCACCGGACGGGAAGTACCTCGCGTACTCTTCGTATCAATCGAGCTCCTATCAGGCATTTGTCGATACTTTCCCTGTGGGTGGAGGGAAATGGCAGATTTCGCAGGAAAACGGAGCCTATCCCCGTTGGTCCAAGGGAGGCCGCGAACTGGTGTATAACACCGCGGGGAACCAGATGATGGCGGTGGATGTGGAATTGAAGCCGACATTTCATGCCGGGCCGCCGCATGTACTGTTTACTCTTCCGCCCTCTGAATTCAGCCCGATGCAAACGAATCCGGCGGTGAATTACGACGTATCGGCGGACGGGGAGAGATTCGTTTTTCTGCAGACAAGCAGTGACGGCCAGCAATCGTCGGCAACGCTGAGCGTGACGCTGAACTTGCCGGCGCAGATTCGCGGGTTGATGAAGAAGTAGATTGCGCGAGGGATTGACGAGGGGCTGTTCATCGGGCCGAATTTTGGTACGAACGAGAAAAGGGAGAAGCAGATTCCTCGGTCGCTCCGGCGACACTTTCACGTCGGCCGCTTGCCGCGGCCAGCCGCCGGAGCGCCTCGGAATGACAAAACTAAAGAGGCTGTCGAGGAAGATTCAGCGGGTTTACATCCGTGCGCGGGGCGGGAGTATAATTGTGAGGCACGAAAGAAAATCGAGGAGGAAATAATGACACAAGCTCCAGGAACCGCGCCGGCGCCGCATCAACTGCCGCCGCTGCCGTATGCGTTTGACGCGCTCGAACCGTACATTGACGCGAAGACGATGGAGATTCACCACGACAAGCATCATGGCGCGTATGTGACGAATCTGAACAAGGCGCTGGAAGGAAATGCCGAGCTGGCGAGGCTTTCCGTCGAGGAATTGATCAGCCGAATCGACAGCGTGCCGGAAGCTATCCGCACGGCCGTGCGCAACAACGGCGGCGGACACGCGAATCATTCGCTCTTCTGGAAGATCATGAAGAAAAGCGGAGGCGGAGAACCGAAAGGCGAACTCGCGGATGCGATCAAGTCGTCGTTCGGCGGCTTTGGGGATTTCAAGGCGAAACTGAATGACGCGGCGATGAAGCGATTCGGGTCGGGATGGTCGTGGCTGATGATGAAGGGCGGGAAGCTGGCGATCGAGTCGACGCCGAATCAGGATAATCCGCTGATGAGCGGCGGGAAGCCGGTGATGGGCGTGGATGTGTGGGAACATGCGTATTATTTGAAGTATCAGAACCGGCGCGCGGATTACCTGGAAGCGTGGTGGAACACACTGAACTGGGAACAGATCGCGGAGAATTACGCGCACGCGAAGAAATAGGGCGGCGGGCACCCCCTACGAAGGCAGCGACAGGTGGGCTGAGAACCCGCCACTACGAAGAGCAACAGCAGATTCCCTGCCTGGGGTAGGCAGGTTCAGGCTGTGCTCGCCTCGGCGCAAACGCACAGGGTGAACGCGACGCGGGGCGTCGCGCGGGCAGGGCAAGCGCTGCCCCTACGAAAAGCAACAGCAGATTCTCTGCCTGCGGCAGGCAGGCTCACCGCCATTTGCGCGGAAGGCGGGCGGCCGATTCGGAATGACAACGTTAAATCTCGAAGACAAAGCGGCGTCGAGTTCGACGCAAACCCACCCTTGTTCTGGAAGCTGGAGGCCAGAAGTTAGAGGCTGGAATTAAAAAACAGTGACGAGAGAGACGCGGCCCGATAAACGCAATCGGGCCCTACAAATTCGTTGCGCGACGCGGGACATTCCGCGGGCGGAATGAGTCCGCAACTACAAAGGTAACGGCACACAGGCTGAGAGCCCGCCACTACGAAGAGCAACAGCAGGTCCTTCGTCGGATGCTAGTCGCATCCTCCTCAGGATGACAGATTAGGAAGACGGAACCGCGGATGCGCCGAAAAAAACGGCTGGTCCGCGGTTCCGTTATTTGACGCTCAGGTTGCTACCGCGCGCGAACGGCTTAGTCGCCGGGGCAGGGCGGACATCCTGGCGGGCATTTCGGACAGCATGGATCGGTCATTGCAACATTCCACGTTTTTTTCATTTTTTCCTCCTGCGGAAGATGGGCATTCCGGCAAACCGGCAATCAGACTGCAAACCGCGCAGCATTCCTGCCTGGAGCACGAGCATCGCTTCCAATCCCGCTGAATGCGCTTGAGCCGCTGCAACAACACGGAGAGAGCGCGGATCTGGCCGGCGAGCGATTTGGCCTTCGCCTGCGTCCACGTGATGACCTGCGGACAGGGACAACGGCCGGTGCGCGTGACGCGGAGGATTTCCCGCATCTCGGCGAGAGTGAGGCCGATGTCCTTGGACTTCTGGATGAAGGCAACGTAGCGAAGACTCGCGGAGTCAAACACGCGGTAACCGGTGTGACTGCGGGCTGCCCTCGGCAGCAATCCGAGACTTTCCCAGTAGCGGATGGTCTTGGAGGGCACGCCGGAGCGTTTCGCAAGCACGGAAATGGTGAGCGTGTCGCGCATGATTTGCCTCCCTAAGCGTAAAGGTTGCCGCGACGGCAAGGTGCAAGCCTCAATTTCAAGTACGCGAAAGGTTAGAGGCATAGATTTTCGCAGCCGGACGCGGGACCACGAGAGGGCGCAGCAAGCAGCGCCCCTACGAGTGCTAGAACGTAGGGCAGCGGTATCTACCCAGTCGTTTGACCCATTCGCTGCGAGGAGCGCCAATCAAAATTACATGGGGGGAAGGAGATGGGCTTCGGCGGCGAGGATGGCGATGGCGGCGAGGGAAGTGACAAGGGTGACGACGAGGCCGATGCGCGTGAATTCCCAGAACGTGATTTTCATGCGGCGCGCAGCGAGCTGGATGACGATGAGGTTGGCGATGGAGCTGATGGGCGTGGCGTTGCCGGCAAGCGTGCTGGTGCTGGCGACGGCGAGCCAGATGAAATGCGCGTGCGGGAGCGAATTGACAAAGGGACGCACGAGAAGCACAGCGGGGACATTGCTGACGAGATTGCTGAGGGCGAGCATGGCGCCGCTGACGGCGAATAATTGCGCGGTGACGCCGTGCCGGAGTCCGGAGGCGAGAAAACGGATGATGTAGGCGGTGGCGCCGGAATCATCGAAGCCCTGCATGACGACGAACAAAGATGCAAAGAACAAAAGCAATTCCCAATCGACGCGGCGAAGAATCGTTTCGGATTTTACGCGGCCGATGACGAGAATAAACGCGCCGACCGTGGCGGCGGCGAGCGGAAACGAAAAATTCATGATCCACAGAACGAGAACAAGAAGCGCGGCGAGCGCGCATTTGACGAGCAGAACGCGGTCGAGTTTCACGGAGGCGAGAGTTTCGTGATTGTGCGGCGCGGTTCCATTTGCGACGAATGGCGCGGATGAAATGGATGCTTCGAGCGGGTGTGTGTTGCGAAGATCACGGCGGAAAAAATACGCGAGGAGAATGACGTTGAGGACGAGTCCGAGGGCGGAGACGGGCGCGAGGCGGCTCAAAAATTCGAGAAACGTGAAATGCGCGGTGACGCCGACGAGAGCGTTCTGCGGATTGCCAGTGACGGACATGACGGAGCCGATGTTGGCGGAAGTGGCGAGAGCGACGAGATACGGAAGGCGCGGAAGCCTGAGGCGATCGGTGAGAGCGAGAATGACAGGAGTGAACATGAGGCAAATGGTGTCGTTGACGAAAAATGCGGCGAGAATGCCGGTGGTGAAAACGAGAAGGACGAGAAGCTGAAAACGCGTGCGCGCAACGGCGGCGACGTGGATGGCGATCCAGTCGAAGAAATGCGAGACCTGGAAATGCGCGACGAGAATCATGATGCCGAGAAGAAAGATGATGGTGTCCCAACTGATGGCGCGATAGGCGGCGTCGAGCGAGAGGACGCCGAAAAGAACCATGGCGACGGCGCCGCAGAAAGCTGCGGCGGTGCGGTCGAGATGGCTGCCGCGTCCGGATTCGATGGCGATGAAAACGTAGGTGATGACGAAGATGGCGAGAGGAAGCCAGTGGCTGGAGGCAAGAGCGTGAGCGGATTGAAGAGTCAGCATGAGAGAAGAGAGCTTAACGTGAGATGAGGGCGCGGGACAACATGCTAGAGGCTGGAGATTGGAGGCTAGAACCGGAAGAGAGGTACGAACCGATAAAGATCAGGGCAAGCCGCACTCCAAAGAGACAACAGCAGATTCCTCGGACGTTCCGGCCAGATCCGCCGGAACGCCTCGGAATGACATCGTAAAAAAACTCTATGGCTGCGGCGGGCAAGCCCGTGCGAAGGCAACGGGACACGGGTTGAGAGTCCGCCACAGCGGGCGAGCCTGTGCCACAGAGTGAAAAACAGATTCTTCACTGTCATTCGCCCGGAAGGCGGGCGACTGGGTTCGGAATGACAACTTAACTGCGGATTCCCTACCGGCGGCAGGCACGTTCCGGCTGCGCCCGCTACGGCGCATACCCACCCGGCGAACGCGACGCGGAGCGTCGCGCGGGCAGGGCAAGCCCTGCCCCTACGAAGGCCACCGGCACACAGGCTGAGAGCTCGCCACGGCGGGCAAGTTCGGAATGACAAAGAGTTAGTGGACGGTGAGGACGACGTCGAAATTCTGATTGCAATTCACCGCTGGGTCGTCAGTGACCGTCTTGGATACAGTGCCGCTCTTGATGGTGAAGGCGAGCGGTTTTTTTGGAAAATCGGGCAGGCCGGTGATCAGAGCCTTGCCGTCGCTATTGGTGCCGACCTGGAGATCGGTCTTGCGCAGATTCATGAAGCCGTAGCGAAGCTCGACCAGAATTTGCGCGTTGTAAATGGGCTTGTTCGAGCCGTCGCGGACGGTGAAGCTGGCTTTGCAGGAACCGGCGCCGCCATCGACTTTGGGGATGGTGACGGCTGGAGAAGTTTGCGCGGTTTGAGCGGTCTGAGGAGCCTTGGAAGCTTGCGATGACTGGGGACTCGGTGGAGGAGCGCAAAACGCAAAGACGTCGAAAAGGAAAAAAACGGAGATGAAGAAAAACTGCCAGGGCCGATGGGCAAGAATGCTTTGCATGATTTGAGATGCCTCCCGCAAAAACCATACGCCGCGTGGAAGGAAGTTGCAAACGCGAATTGGTAGGTTTTTTAACGAGGCGCGAGGAGCGGAATTTTCTTGACTCGCATTGATGCGTGCGTGATAAGCGATTGGCGCAAAGGAAGAGACAAAAAATGAATCCGCAGAAAGAGAGACATGCGGAGGGGCACAGGAATAAGGACGCGTGCAACGGTTCATGGAAACGAACATTTCAGGAGCGGAAAATGAAAAAATTGACGGGAATCGGAATGGCGCTGGGACTGCTGGCGGCAAGCGCATTCGGACAACAGGCGAAGCAGCCGATGAAGGCGGCGCCGACGATTGCGTCGGTGATGCAGGCACAATTCGGATATGTGGAACAGTCCTTTGTGGCCGCAGCAGAAGCGATGCCGGCGGACAAGTATGATTTCGCGCCGACGGGACCAGGCGAATTCAAGGGCGTGAGGACGTTCGCGCAGGAAGTGAAGCACGTGGCGACGGCGAATTTCATGTATTTCAGCACGCTTTTGCAGGAACCGATGCCGCCGGACGCGTCCGGGGAGAAAGGATCCAATGGGCCGGAGGAACTTCAGACGAAAGAGCAGATTGTGAAGTATTTGAAGGATTCGTTTGCCTATGGGCATAAGGCGATTGCGACGATTACGGCGCAGAACGCGGTGACGCCGCTACCAAAGACGGCGGTTTCGTTTTTAACAACGCGGCTGGCGCTGGCGAGCTTCGGCTGCACACATACGTTTGACCATTATGGGCAGATCGTGGAGTATTTGCGGATGAATGGAATCGTGCCGCCAGCAAGCCAGGGGCAGCCGCCGGCGAATCCGGGAGCAAAGTAAATTTGCGATACGAATGATCGAGGGCGATGGTCTTTGCGGGATGGATCGGGGCGAAGTCTGCGAAGTAACGAAAACTAGAGTGGTGGTTCCATTCGAATTGTGAGTCCTTAGTATTAGGAGCAAGAAAATTCAAAGAGACCCACGATGGAAATTTAAGGAGCGAAAATGAAAAAAATAGCGGGATTGGCGATAGCACTGGGATTGATGGCGGCGGGCGCAGCGGCGCAACAGGCAAAACCGCAAAAACCGATGCCACCGGCGACGATTGCGCGCGTGATGGAAATGGAACTGCGGGTGGTGGAGACACAATTTGTGCCGGCAGCGGAAGCGATGCCAGCGGACAAGTACGATTTCGCACCGACAAGCGGCAATTACACGGGAGTGCGAACGTTCGCGCTGGAAG
The DNA here is from genome assembly GCA_035934015.1 of Candidatus Acidiferrales bacterium. NCBI lineage: Bacteria > Pseudomonadati > Acidobacteriota > Terriglobia > Candidatus Acidiferrales > Candidatus Acidiferrales bacterium. Next base: position 130,919 of record DASYYH010000008.1, on the reverse strand, counting down.
TGAAGCATGTGGCGACGGTGAACTTCATATTTTTCAGCGCGGTCCTGCGGCAGCCGCCACCGGCGGGCGTGACTCTGGCGGGAGCGGCGAACGGGCCGGATGACATCCAGACGAAAGAACAGATCGTGAAATATCTGAAGGATTCGTTCGCGCTAGGGCACAAAGCGATGGCGTCGCTGACGGCGGGAAATGCGGTGACTCCCATCAAAAATCCGCCTCTGCCGCTGCCGTATTTCAATACGCGGCTGGCGGTGGCGAGCTTTGCATGCGCACATTCGCTCGATCATTACGGGCAGATGGTGGAATATTTGCGAATGAATGGAATCGTGCCGCCAGCAAGCCAGGGACAGCCGCCTGCAAATCCGATAAAAAAGTAATTTTCAGAAAAGTGGAAGATGGAAGCGCGGAGCTTCTTGCGAAGAAGCGAGGAGCGCCACGCAGGGCTAAGGTGTGTTCTTGTGGAAGAGCTTGCGGCGGATGTCGGGCCAGAATTCCTTCATCTCGTTGGAAGCGCCGTCCCACATGATTAACATGCCCCAAGTGCCGAGATTGCGGGAGAGAGTGCGGTCTTCCGACGGATGGTAAATATTCGAAGCGGCAGTGGCGGCAGCGTTGCCGGCAATTTCTGAAAAATTGAAACTGGTGTTTCCAGAGTCCGTGAAGGTGACGAAAAGGCGCGAGATGGAGTAGAAAGCGCGGTGGCCGAAACGGCCTTTTTTCATGACGTAGTAGCGCGGATCCTCGCGCAAGATGGTGGGAAAAATGGCGACGGTCATGTAGGTGCCGATGCCGTTGTCGCCAAACTCCGAGCCGAAACGTTCGCCATAAGCGCCCCATCCCTGGCCATAGGACCGCGGAGAATTATTGGCCTGGTCCACGGCGGCGAGAAAGCCGACAAAGGGAACGGTGAAGGGGTCGAGGACGGAAGCCGTGGCAAGACCGAATTTTTCATGAGTCTTGAGCGGGGGAAGTTTTAGAGCGTCTTCGACGACGTAATTGGGCATTGCATCGAAGAAGCGATCGTTGACCGTGCCGGTCTCCTTCTCAATTTCGCTCTGCTTTTTTTTGCGGTCCTGCGCGCTCTTGGATGTCTGATCCTGAGAAGGCGGCGGAGCGGAGGCGGCAGGAGCCGGCTGCTGCGGCGGCGCTTGTTGCGCTCCTGCGGCGGAAACGAACAGCGCGGAAATGACGCAAAAGAAAAATGACAACAGAATGGGACGGCGAATTTTTATCTTCATAATATTTTTTTGAACCCTTCCATGGTAACTGCCGCACGTTGCAATGCAAAGACTGGAATTCATGTGGATGCGGAATCAGTAAAAATTGCCGCTTGGGCGAAGAAAAAAACCGAGCGAAAAACCGGGCGCCGGGTCAGTTCGAACTTTGACTCCCTGTGTCACGATCAAGAAAATTCAAACTGACCCAGCATCAAAGGCCGCATTTGATGGACACAATTCGCGGGGCGGGACTATACTCTCGGATTCGCTGGCAGGCATTGCCCCTTGCAAAGTCTGTCTGGGGACCGGGAAGCGCGCGGGTCGGCGCGCTTGCGACACCGGGTGGAAACTTTCCTTAGGGCGTTCGCGTACATAAAAGCGAAGTTTCGCAAAGGAGAATGGGAATGAAGAAAACGGTCCTGGCCATACTTGTGTTTCTACTGGGAGCCATTTGCTACGCGCAAAACGAGCCGGCGCTGCTGCTGCAGCAGCCGACGATCAGCAAGACGCAGATCGTGTTTGTGTATGGCGGCGAGCTGTGGAGCGTGAGCCGGCAAGGAGGGGACGCGACGCGGCTGACGACAGGAGTGGGCGTGCAATCGGATCCGCATTTTTCGCCGGATGGAAGATGGATCGCGTTTTCCGGGCAATACGGCGGGAACACGGATGTGTACGTGGTGGCGGCGGACGGCGGCGTGCCGAAACGGCTGACGTATCATCCCGCGGCAGACATCGCGATGGGCTGGACGCCGGATGGAAAGAACGTGCTTTTCGAATCAAACCGCGACTCGTTTGCGAACGGCGGCGGCGAATTGTTCACGATTCCGATGACGGGCGGGCTGGCGACACAATTGCCGTTCCCGCTGGCGTTCGAGGGATCGTATTCGCCAAATGGCGACGATATCGCCTACCGGCCGGTGGCGTTTCCGTGGGGAACGTGGTCGCATTATCGCGGCGGGACGGAATCGAAAATCTGGGTCGCCAAACTTGCGGATTCGAGCTACGAGGAAATTCCGCGCGGGGACTGGAACGAATTCGATCCGATGTGGGTGGGAGACAAGATTTACTTTCTCTCGGATGAAAAAGGACCGTTCACGCTCTGCGAATACGACACGGCGACGAAAAAAGAGACGCAGCTCGTGGCGAACAACGGGATGCCGATCAAGGAAGCTTCGGCGGGAGCGGACGCGGTTGTCTATTCGCAATTTGGAGCGATTCACGTCTACGACCTGGGGACGCATCGCGACCGCGCTGTGACGATTCACGTGGCGGGCGATTTTCCGCAGGTGATGCCGCACTTCGACAGCGTGGAGAAACATATATTGTCGGCGGGAATTTCGCCGACGGGAGCGCGAGCGGTTTTCGAGGCGCACGGGCAAATCCTGACCGTCCCGGCGGAGCATGGAGACATTCGGAACATCACGAATTCGCCGGGCGTGGCGAACCGGACACCAGCGTGGTCGCCGGACGGGAATTCCATCGCGTATTTTTCGGATGAAGCGGGCAATTATGCGCTGCACATCAAGAGCCAGGACGGCATGGGGACGGTGAAGAAGATCAGTCTGGGCGAGCCGCCGTCGTTTTTCTACGATCCGGTGTGGTCGCCGGACAGCAAGAAGATTGTGTACACGGACAAGCGGCTGAGCGTGTGGTACGTGGACCTCGATAAAGGAACGCCGGTGAAAATCGATGCGGACACATTTGAGACGCCGGAGCGGACGCTGGACCCGTCGTGGTCGCCGGACAGCAAGTGGATTGCGTACACGAAAGTGCTGCCGAATCACATGCGGGCGGTGTTCGTCTATTCGCTGGACAGCGGCAAGGCGACGCAAATCACGGATGGAATGAGCGACGCGCGGTACGCGGTGTGGGACAAGAACGGGAAATGGCTGTACTTCACGGCGAGCACAAACGCAGGACCGACGACGGCGTGGCTGGATATGTCGAGCTACGACCACACAGTGACGCGAGCGGTGTACGTGGTGGTGCTGGCGAAGGACCTGCCGTCGCCGCTGGCTCCGCTGAGCGATGAAGAAAAAGCGGAGAAGAAGCCGGAAACGCCTGCAGCCGGAGCGGAGAAGAAGGAAGAAACGCCGAAGGTGACGATCGACTTCGACAACATCAGCCAGCGGATTCTGGCGCTGCCGGTGCCGATGAAGAATTACATTGGGCTGGCGGCGGGCAAGACCGGCGAGCTGTTTATCGCGGAAATGCCGCCGGGGCAAGTGGGAGTGTTTGGGCCACAAGCGGGATTGGACGTCGCGAAGTTCGACATGAAGACGCGGAAGGCGACGCCGGTGATTTCAGGCGTGCAGGATTTCGATTTGTCGTTTAACGGCGAAAAACTGCTCTATCTGCAAGCGGAACACTGGGGGATCGCTGCGACGGCGGCTCCGGTGAAGCCGGGCGACGGCATGCTGAACATGAGCGACATGAAAGTGTGGGTGGACCCGCGTGCGGAATGGACGCAGATGTACCACGAAGTGTGGCGCATCGAACGGGACTTCTTCTACGCGCCGAACTACCACGGGCTCAATCTGGACAAGGCGGAGGCGGAGTACGCGAAGTATCTGCCGGGGCTGGCGAGCCGCGAGGATGAAAATTTCCTCTTCGACCAGATGCTGAGCGATTTGAACGTCGGGCACATGTTTGTGCGCGGCGGTGCGATACCAACGGTGCCGCCGGTGACGGTCGGACTGCTGGGAGCGGACTACGCGGTGGAAAACGGGAGATACCGCATCAAGCGCGTTTACAGCGGCGAGAACTGGAATCCGCAACTGAAAGCGCCGCTGACGCAGCCCGGCGTGAACGTGGTGGCGGGAGATTACATTCTCGCGGTGGATGGCCAGGACGTGAAAGGAACGGACAATATCTACAGCTTCTTCCTGGACAAGGCCGACAAGCAGGTGGTGCTGAAGGTGGGTCCGAATGCGGATGGGAGCGGATCGCGGGAAGTGACCGTGGTGCCGATTGCGAATGAATTCGGGATCCGGAACCGCGACTGGATGAATCACAATCTGGAGACGGTGACGAAGCTCAGCGGCGGGAAGCTGGCGTACGTCTATTTGCCGGATACGGCAGGAGGCGGATTCACGAACTTCAACCGTTATTACTACTCGCAAGTAGGACGAGAAGGCGCGGTGATGGATGAGCGGTTCAATCAGGGCGGATCGATCGCGAATTACATCATCGAAACGATGCAGAGGAAGCTGACGAGCTACTGGTACACGCGGCAGGGAGAGATCTTCACTTCGCCGCTCGATGCGATTTTCGGGCCGAAGGTGATGATCATCAATCAATTTTCAGGCTCGGGAGGCGACTGGATGCCGTGGGGATTCCGCCACACGGGACTTGGGCCGCTGGTGGGCGAGCGAACGTGGGGCGGGCTCGTGGGCATCTACGGATATCCGGTACTGATCGACGGCGGGACGGTGACGGCGCCGCGCGTGGCGTTCTTCAATCCGAACGGGACGTGGGACGTGGAAAACCACGGCGTGCCGCCGGATGTGCCGGTGATTCTGGACCCGAAGGCGTGGCGCGAAGGACACGACGTGCAACTGGAGAAGGCGATCGCGGTGGCGATGGAAGATTTGAAGAACCATCCGCTGCCGAAGCCGAAGCTGCCGGCGTTCCCGGATTATTCGAAGTACGTGCACTAAAACCTGGCGTGATGCTGATTTGAAATGAGACGGCTCGCTGCGGGATGCGGCGAGCCGTTTTACTTTTGCGAAGGAGAATCGCTGGACGCGGATGCGCATCTGATGAGATTTCGAGGAGGAATTTATGCCGACGGATGAGAAGCGAACTTATTTCCCGGTGGCGGCGAGTCTCGGGCCGCTGCCGTTTTCGAGCGGCGTGCTCGTGGGCAATACATATTACGTGAGCGGGCACATCGGGCTGGACCCGGCCACGAGAAAACCACCCACAGATGCGGAGCAGGAAGCGCGGCTGCTGCTCGATGGCTTCCGCGCAACGCTGGGGCGCGCGAATCTGGCGATGGATGATTTGGTTTACGTGCAGATTTTCTGCTCGGACGTCTCGCTCTTTGAGAAGTTCAATGCGATTTATCGCGGTTATTTTTCGGGCGATTTTCCGGCGCGAGCATTTCTGGGTTCCGGGCCGCTGCTTTTTGGCGCGAAGTTCGAGATACAAGGGATTGCGGTGAAGCGAGCGAAAAAAGCGGCGAAGAAGCGCAGGGCAAAACGGACGAAACGCTGAACGGAAGCGGCGGAAGAAGCAGGCCAAAATGTCTTTTAGCGCGAGCGCTGCGTGGTGGCACATTCCTGAAACACTCCGATAACATTTGGCGATAAGGAAATTCGCGAGGCGAAAGTGACTCTGGATACGGAGCAACTGAGCAGCCGACTGCGCCAAAGGTTTTCCGAGCCAGCGATGCTGGAGCTGACGAAGCGGCTGATCGCAATTCCATCGGAAAACCCACCCGGAAATCATTACGAAGAATGCGCGCGAACGCTCGTCGAGGAGTTAAACAAGCTCGGGTTCGGCGACGCGAGACGCGAAGGCGCGTGCGTTTTGGCGTCGGCGGGAACCAGCACGCGAACACTATATTTCAGCGGGCACTACGACGTTGTACCGGCGCAGAGGAGCGAGCAATTCGAGCCGCGCGTCGAAGGCGCGAATCTGTTCGGGCGCGGGTCGTCGGACATGAAGAGCGGGCTGGCGGCGATGATTCATGCAGCGGCAGCAGCGCGCGATGAAGGATTGCTGAACGCGGGCCGAATCGGGATCGTGCTGGTACCGGACGAAGAGACGGCCGGGCCGCGCGGATCGCGCGATCTGAATGCGCGCGGGCTGCTGGGGCGCGAAGGGATCGGGATGCTCACTCCGGAGCCGACAGGCGGCGTGATTTGGAATGCCAATCGCGGAGCGATTTCGCTGCGCGCCACGATGCGCGGAAAAGCCGCGCACGTCGGGCGGCAATTCGAGGGCGTGAATGCGTTCGAGCGCGCGTTGCCTGCGATGGCTCGCCTAGCAGAAATCAAAAACGAAGTGGAGCTTCGCGAAACACGACAGAAGATAGCTCCGGCGGCGGCCCGCAAATCCATACTGATGATCGGCGGGCGCGTCGAGGCAGGGACGAATTTCAATGTGACGCCGGAATTCTGTTCTTTCACGATCGACCGGCGGATCAATCCGGAGGAAAATCTGGAAGAAGAAAAGCGGCGATTGCGCGAGGCGCTAGAAGGTTTCGAAATTGAGGTACTTCAAGAGGAAGCGGCAGCGGCGACTCCGGCAGAAGACAGACTTGGGGCAATACTGTCACGCCACATTGGAAGCGTGACGGGCAAGGAACCGAAATTCGAGATGTGCCCGGGCCTGCTCGAAACGCGATTCTACGCGGCGCGCGGCGTGCCGGCGTTCGCCTACGGACCAGGATTACTGACGGTGTCGCACGGGCCGAACGAGTTCATTCCGATTCGCAACATCGCACAATGCGCGTTGGTCTATGCGCTGACGGCGGCGGAGATGCTGCGCTGAGGAAATTGCTTCACGACCGGCAGACGAATTCGGGACAAACAAGACGGAGTCAGGGTTCGGCAGCGTTCCTTCCTCGTAACTTCCTTTTCTAAATTCAAACTTACAGTGGTTCCAAGTCCGAGCGCGAGGGATTTTCTGCGGAGGATTTGGTTTGCGCGACAGCGGCGCGGGCGGCAGGCAGGCGTCCGAGGAGAAATGCGGTGAGGCCGGCGATGAGGCCGCCGGTGATGATGATGGCTTCCCAAGCGAGGCCGACGGCGACGGTCTTCACGGCGCGAGCGCCGAAAGGAACGAGCAGCGCGGCGAGCGCAGCTTCGCGCACGCCGATGCCGCCTTGCGTGACGGGAATGACGGCGGAAATTTTCGCGAGCGGCCAAGCGAAAAGCCAGGCGCGGAACGGCAGACGCAAGCCGCTGACGTTAGCGACCTGAGCGGTGAGCCAGATGAAGCTTCCCTGCGCGAATAATCCCAAACATAAAGCGGCGAAAACGGTCCGCGGGCTGCGGCGCATGGGGCGCGCGGCCTGACGCAAGCGCACGATGCCACGGCGAATGCGGAAAGAGAAGTGCCGCGCGGGAAACCAGAAGACCAGCGGGCCCAAGACAGCGAGCGCAACGAGGATGACAACGCCGATGGAGACGAAAACGTGACGCGTGCGCGGATCGAGCGCGCCGGGAACGAGCAGCGCGCCAAGAGCGGCGAGAAACATCAGGACGACGAAGTCGAGAACGCGGTCGAGAAAACCGCCAAGGATGATGGCGGCGCGGCCCGCGCCGAACCGCATGGCCAGGCTGCTGCGGATGAAATCGCCGCCGACGATGGAAGGCAGGAAAAGCGTGCCGAAGAGGCCAGAGAAATAGCAGCGCACGGCGTGGCGGAAACTCAGGCCCGCGCCACCGACGTTGATCATCAGCCGCCATTTATTGATGGCGACAACATGCGCGGCCAAATAGCCAGCGAGAATGAGGAGCCAAAGATAAGCGGGAAGATGGCGGAGCGTCGTCCAAACTTCGCTGAGCGGGAGGAAATGAAAAAGCAGAAAGAGAGCGAGAATGCTGCCGCCAATGCGGAAAATCATGCGCAGGACGGGATGCTGGATGGCGCGCGAACGGGAATGACGATGCGCGCGAGGCTCGGGGCGGGATTGCGCGGGATGCGGTTCCACGGTGCCGGGCATGATGACGCATTATGGGGCTCACGGCGCGAAGCGACAAGCGCGGCGAGCAAGGATGCAAAGAAAATTCACTTCTGGAGATTCGGCTTCAGGCGATGGTCAGTTTATATTTCGACTGCGAATAATAATCGAACGATGCGTTGTCGATGTTCCTCCATCTCAACCCTACAGCAACGACGCGAACAAGTCGTGTTTTCGCCCGATCGCGGATGGTGAAATGTGACGGAGTCGCTATTCTTCAAATTCGCTTTCCTCTGGCGCATCGGTCGGGCTCGAGAACTCCATGCGGTATCCATCCGGATCGTTCACCGGCACAACCCACATTTGGTTCCCAACAAACGGGCGTTTCTGCATTTGCACTCCGCGTGATTTGAATTCGCGGTAGAGCGCCAGAGCGTCCTCGCACTGGAAACAGACATTTACTCCCGTGCCGCGCGCTTCGCTCGGTTGCCGCCCCGGCCAAAACTCTTGAAGCATGATGGCGGCATCACCACGCTGTAAGCAGCACCAGCGTATCCGCCCGTCAGGAGGGCAGTTTTCCTCCGTGCGATCCGGAATCCACGAACGCTTCATTTGGAATCCCAGTCCCTCGACATAAAATCGCAGTGACGCTTCCATGTTGGTTACACCGAAAAAGGGAACCGCCTGCTTCACGTTTGCGCTCGTAACAGGTGCAGCCATGATCCACCTCGGCAAGATCGTGCCTTATGGTCGGGAAGCGAACAGACAGGCGCTCTCTCAGACGGTCAAGTCTGGCATCCGATGCTCCAGTTGTCTAGGTCGGACCGGTCAGGCAGAGCCGCATGACGCCCGCCTTCGGGATCATCCTCAGGAACAAAAAAATCCAAACCGATGCACGACCGGTTCGCACGAATGCTTGCGCGGCATGCGATTCGGAATTAAGGTACAGGCTTCGCAAATCGACCAAGACGGAGCCGACGGTGACAAAAAAGAAGATTCGCGTGGTGCAGTATGGCGTGGGGCCGATCGGAGCATCGATCGTGAAACTGATGCGCGAGAAGAGCGCGCTCGAGATCGTGGGCGCGGTGGATTCCGATCCGGCGAAGGCGGGGCGGGATTTGGGCGAAGTGGTGGGCGCGGCGGATGCGCCGTGGGGGATTGGAGTTTGGGCGGATGCGGCGGCGGCGCTGCGCGGGCAGGTGGATGCGGTGATTCACTGCACGTCGTCGTATTTGAAGGACGTGATGGGGCAACTGCTGGCGTGCGTGGAGGCGGGCTGCTGTGTCGTTTCGACGTGCGAGGAGCTGGCGTATCCCTTTCGGAAGCATCCGGAGCTTTCGCGGAAACTGGATGAGGCTGCCAAAGAGGAAGGCGTGGCCGTGGTGGGCACGGGCGTGAATCCGGGATTTGTGATGGACAAACTGGCCCTGACGCTGGCGGCCGTGGCGCAGCGCGTGGATTCGGTGCGCGTGACACGGATTGTGGATGCGTCGAAGCGGCGGCTGCCGTTGCAGAAGAAAATCGGCGCGGGAATGACACCGGAGGAATTTCGCGAGAAAGTGGCGGCGGGAATCATCAAACATCATGGATTGCCAGAATCGGTGGCGATGGTGGCGGACGGGATGGGGCTGGCGGTGGATCACATCACGGAGACGATTGAACCGATGATTGCGGAGGAAATGGTGAAGACGCCGTTTCTCGAAGTGGCCGCGGGGCAAGTCGCGGGCGTGCATCAAATCGCGCGAGGAACGGGCGCGGGCGGCGAAAAGATTTTTATGGAGTTGAGGATGTACGTAGGCGCGAAAAACCCTGCGGATACGGTTGAGCTGAGAGGCGAACCGAATATCAGCTTGACGATTCCGGGCGGGACGCACGGAGATATTGCGACGGCGGCCGTGGCCGTGAATGCGATTCCGGACATTCTGGCGGCGCCGGCGGGACTGCGTACGGCACGGGAATTGCCGCTGAGTTATTTTGCGGCGAATGCGTGAGAAGACAGCGGTCAGTGGTGAGTGACCAGTGGTCAGCAAAGGCGCACAAGGCGTGAGCCAGCCTCCTGCCTGTTGAGCGACGCTCAGCCACCAATTCTTTGAAACGGGGCATGCGGCTCCCACTATGATCCCGCATAAAAAAAGGTAGGTCGTTCGGTTAGGCCGTCTAGGAACTTTGCACTGGCCGCCTGGAATTCTGCCCAGGATGATGGGGCATAGTCCTCACTTTTCGCGCCAGTAGTTGGCGATGGCGGCGTAGTCGACGTCGCCTTGCGCGGCGGCCTTGACGGCGGAGTAGGCGGCGAAAGCGGCGGCGCCAGCGGGAAGTTCGACGCCATTTTCTTTCGCGAGCTCGAGCGCGAGACGCATGTCCTTGTGCATGAGACGCAGCGGAAAGCTGGGCGTGAAATCGCGCTTGAGGATGACGGGCGCTTTCACGTCGAGCACCGGCGCGCGGCCCATGCTGGATTGCAGAACTTCGATGAGGCGCTCGGCGGGCACGCCGGAGCGCGTGACGAGCTCCAGACCTTCCGCGAGGGCTTCGACTTCGAGCGCCAGAATCATGTTCATGGCGAGCTTTACGGTCTGGCCAGCGCCATTCGGACCGAGAAGGAAAAAACGCTTACCGACAGCTTGAAGCACAGGCTCGACGCGATCGAGGACTTGTTTCTTCCCGCCAATCATAAAAACCAGTTCGCCTTTTTCAGCGCCCCACGTGCCTCCTGTGACGGGCGCGTCGAGAAAATCGGCGCCACGCTCGGCGCAGGCCGAGGCGATGCGGCGCGCAAGACTGGGCGTGACTGTGCTGGAATCGATATAGACGCTGCCTTTTTTCAGCGCAGATAACGCGCCTTCCTTTCCCCAAAGAATCTCTTCGAGAGCGGGCGGATCGCTGACGATGGTGATGAGAACGTCGGATGCAGCGGCGACATCGCGCGGAGAAGCGGCGATGGCGGCGCCTTCGGCGGCGAGTTTTTCGGCTTTGTCGCGCGTGCGATTCCAGACGGTCAATGGAAATCCGGCTTTCAAAAGATTGCGGCCCATCGGCAAACCCATCAGGCCCAAGCCAATCAGTCCGACCTTCGGCTTCATGAATCCTCCTCGTGAGAAGGAATCAATATAGCGGCGAAAGGCACGAGAGAAAATCAAAATACAAGGAAAGCGAGCGAGGCTCGGTTCGCAAGATGACAGAAGAAAAATCAGGAAACGGGGAGAGGCTGTTTTTCGCGCTGAACGATAATTTCACGCACACGGACAATCACGGGATAGGGGATTTCGACGCGCACGGTCTTCTCGCGGCCGGATTGCTCGAAGCGATCTTCAACGCGAATGGACTGGCCAGAGTCCACGACGAGAGTGCCGATGGCGTTCATGTGAATCTCACCGGCACGATAACTGACTTCGACGCGCTTGCCCAAAAAAGAGGCGAACTTGGACACGAAAATAGCGTACGGAGACGCTGGAGAGACGTCAATAGTACGAAACGCCCGTGTATTGAAAACGTATAAATACGATAGAGATACTCTGTGGAAAACGTATAGAAACGAGATTGTTCGATGAAGCATCAGGGCACAACGCTGAATTCGACGCGATTGCGAAGCGGATCAATGCGCTCGGCGCGGACGCGAACTTTTTGGCCGAGGGTGAATTCGCGGTGGGAGTCCGCGGAGGAGCCGCGGCGGCGGCGGGAACGATGAGATTCGGCGACGATGGCATGGTCACTTTCGCGGTAATGGAAGGTGTGGCCAAATGTAGCTTCGAGACGATCCATGGGAACGAGGCCTTCGACGAAGACGTCGATCAGCTCGACGAAGAAGCCGAATTTCTGCACAGAGATAATGAGCGCGTCATATTCTTCGCCGAGATGACCCTCCATATATTGAGCGGTTTTCCAGTCCATCAGCTCGCGCTCGGCGGCGTCGGCGCGGCGCTCGGCTTCGGAGGTCTCTGAGGCGATTTCTTGAAGCTCGACTTCGCGATAAGGGCCATTTTTCGCGGAGGGATTTTCGAGCGCCCATTTGAGCGCGCGGTGAACGATGAGATCGGGATAGCGGCGAATGGGCGAAGTGAAATGCGTGTATTCGGGAGCGGCGAGAGCAAAATGGCCGAGAGATTCAGCGGCGTAACGCGCCTGCTTGAGAGAGCGCAGCATTAAATAGGAGACGATGCGCTCCTCGGGTTTGCCAGCAATTTGCGCGGTGAGGCGCTGATAATGCTGCGGGCGGATGTCGATCTCTTCCGGCGGAAGAGAAATTTCCATGGGACGCATGCGAGCGTAGCGGCCGCGGCCGGGCGCGCGTACATGGCCGTGACGAACGGTGACGCGGCGCTCGGATAAATCTTCGACGCCGAGAGAATAACCGAAGGCGCGGGCAAGCTCTTCAAATTCGAGGACTTTTTTCGGATCGGGCTTTTCGTGAACGCGATGGAGCGAAGGGATTTTACGGCGCTCGAGATAGCCAGCGACTGCTTCGTTGGCGGCGAGCATGAACTCCTCGATGAGGCGATGGGCGATATTGCGCTCGCTGCGGGAAATGCCGATCATGCGCCCCGCGGGATCGAATTCGATGACCGGCTCGGGCAAATCGAAATCGATAGAGCCGCGAGCGACGCGGCGTTTATTCAAGGCGAGGGCGAGATCGCGCATGCGGCGGAAATGACCGGCCAAGGAAGCGTAACGGGTGGACATTTCGGGATCGGATTCGAGGACTTTATTGACGTTGGTGTAAGTCATGCGTTCGGCGGAGCGAATGACACCGGGCGTGAATTCAGCGCTGAGAACTTCAGCGGAGCTATCGAGCTGAAGAATGGCGCTCATCACCAGACGATCGACGCGCGGATTGAGCGAGCAGATGCCGTTGGAAAGCTCCTCGGGAAGCATGGGGACGGCGCGATCGGGAAAATAAACGGAAGTGCCGCGGAGGCGGGCTGCGGCATCGAGCGCGGAGCCACGATGAACGTAATGAGCGACGTCGGCGATGTGGACCTGGAGTTCATAGCCGCCGTCGGGGCGCGGCGCGACGTAAACGGCGTCATCGAAATCCCTGGCGGTTTCGCCATCAATGGTGACGATGGGAAGATGGCGAAAGTCGCGGCGGCCGCGAAGATCATTTTCCGTGAGGGGGTGAGCGACGGCGCGAGCTTGCGCGAGAACTTCTTCGTCAAAGACGTGCGGGAGATGATGCTTGCGGATGACGATTTCGACGTCGACGCCCATTTCGCCATGGCGGCCAAGAATTTCGACGACGCGTCCGGCGGGAACGACGCCGCCGCGCGGGAAACGCGTCAATTCGACGTTGACGACGGCGCCATCCAGCTCCGGCAGACGCAAACGGCGGCTGGCGCGCGGCAATTCGCCGGAGGCAGCGCCGAGCTTCTGCTGCAATTCGGGCGTGAGTTCGGCGCCGGCAGGAATGATGATCTCGTGGGCGATGCGCGTTTCGTAAGGCAAGACAACGTTCGCGTGCGGGCCATAGCGAAACAGGCCGACAACGGTGGGATTGGCGCGTTCGAGGATTTTTTCGATGCGGCCCTCGAAGCGAGCATCAGGACGGCGACGACCAATGCGCGCGAGAACTTTGTCGCCATGAAGGGCGTCGCCCATGGCATCCGGACTGATGAAAAGATCGCCCTCCATGCCGCGAACAGGATGATCGGGAACGACGAAGCCATAGCCATCGCGATGAGCGACGAGGCGACCGGAAATTAAATTCGGGTCCTGCTTTGAGGCGGGCTGTGCATGCGGCGAGCGATGAGCGGCGGCGCTTGATTTTTCGGCCGGTGAATCGGCGCGAGGAGCAGCTTTTCGCGTGGGGCGCTGGCCGGCGAGGCGATATCGATCGTGATTTTCCTCGACGTCGCCGCGGCGAATGAGGAGCTTGAGAAGCTTGGGCAGCGCGCGGCGGCCCCAGTGGCGCATGGATAGGCCGCGAGCGATTTCGCGAATGCTTTCAGGCCGAGAAATGGTGGCGAGATAGGCGAGAAGACCGGCTTCGTCAATTTCTTCGTGGCGGGGCTTGTCTCTGGGGATTTCCTCGGAACCGAAGCGGCGTTTTTTCATTGTTTCCCGAACGTTCCTGAAGGGCCTTTTCCGCGACAGCGAATGAAATGGCGCGGCGACACGCGCGGCCATTGTATGGCGCGGCGAGAAAATCTCGCGCAACTTTTTTGTGGAGGCAGGGTTCAGGGGAGGAGTTGCAACCGCCACGCGCCTCCCTAGGCGGCGGGCGGAGACTCACACCCCAGGGACGCAGGAGGCGGTTCCGACCAGTTCCGCCTCCTTATTTTTTGTGGACATTCCTTCGTTGTCTTCTGCACAGCAGAAACGCGTGAACACCGCGCGGCCCAGGGATCAGTGAGAGCCTGTGTTCACGGGCAATGCGATGGGGCCGGGATGGTCGCAAACGACAAAAATGAGCACCTTCGCAGGATTTTTTTGGCTGACGTTTTGCGCGATTAGATGAATGCCATGAGGGGCTTCGTAAAACGTATCTCCGGCTTTGTAGATGTGCGCGGGCTGGCCTTGAATCTGAACACGCATGGCGCCTTCGGCGATGTGGGCGATGATGGGACAGGAATGCGTGTGCGGAGGAGTGGACTGGCCGGGGGCGTAATTCAATTCGAGGAAATCCACGAGCAAATGATGGCCATCGAGAGCGGGCAGAGCCTGAGTGAACATAGGCGGAAGGGGTTTTGCCCGCGCAGCCGGGGAGTGTTGCGCGCCGGTCTGCGCGCATAGAGCGAGTGCGGCGATGGCGAGGAAGATGAGCTGCCAGAATCGCGCGATGGATCGCATCAGGAGGCCCCTTCTTTGCCACATGGAGAAGCCAGCGCGAGAAGGAGCGCGGCGGCGGAAGCGGAGTAGACGGAATAGGCGAGCGCGGTTTTAACTCCGACGAAAACCGCCAGCGAAGTAGCAAACAAAAAGAGCAATGCGGAACAAGCCGCGGCAACCTCCCGCCGCCAGACGCCCAAAAGCAACAATGTAGCCAGCCCCAACTCCAAGCACGTCACGATGACGGAGAGAATCGGAGCCGCGCTCCGAGGAAGGAAAGGATTCATGTACGCGACGGTGGCCACAAAACTCTTCCAATTGCCCCAAGACACGCCGAATTCCCCCGGCGGACCCCAAAAGCCGAAACGATCCGCGACGGAGGAGAGAAAGGCGGCAGCCAGCGCAACGCGGGCATAGACGAGCGCGGTTTTTTGGAAGCGAAGGCCGGCGCCGGCAAGAAATGGAGCTGAATGTGATTGCGCGCCGGCAGCCATGAGTTTCACCCTCCGACTCGGAAGATAGACAAGAAGTGGACCATTGAAAAGGTCCATTATGAAGAAATTGGATGTACCATTTAGGGATGACAAAAAGCGCGGCATCTTTCGAAGTCACACTGGGCGAACGGGCCGCGAAGAGCGGAATGCTGGAATGGCTTTGCGAGGAGCTGCGACGGGCGATCCTGGAGAATCGCATCCAGCGCGGAATGCGGCTGCCTTCAACGAGAGAACTGGCGCGACAGTATGGATTATCGCGCGGGACGGCCGTGGCGGCGTTTGAGCAATTGCATTCGGAAGGATACCTCGAGGGAAAAACTGGTTCGGGGACGTACGTCAACCGGCTGCTGCCGGAGGACATGCTGCATGCGAGGCGGACGAACGACGGAGCGACGAAACGAGCGCGAAGGACTCCGCGGCTTTCCCGATTTGCGCGGCGATTGCCGACCGGTCTTCACGCCCGGCCGCAACCTGCGCGAGCATTTCGCGGAGGGGAGCCTGCGCTGGATGAATTTCCAGCGCGCGCCTGGATGCAAATTGCGGCACGACGCTTGCAGCAAGGCGCGGGAAAGCTGCTGGGAGATATCGATCCGCGCGGCTACCGGCCGTTGCGCGAAGCAATCGCCAGCTATGCGGGAACGGCGCGCGGCGTGCGATGCACGGCGGAGCAAATCGTCATTATATCGGGAACGCAACAGGCATTGAGCCTGACGGCACAGGTGACGCTCGATGAGGGCGACGCTGTGCTGGTGGAAGACCCGTGCTATTTCGGCGCGAGATTTTTGCTCCGGGCCGCCGGAACGAAAATTATTCCCGTGCCCGTTGACGCGCACGGGATTTGCATTGAGGAAGGACAGCGCGACTACGAACAGGCGAAGCTAGCCTATGTGACACCGGCGCATCAGTTTCCTCTAGGCTCAACGATGTCGCTCGAACGACGGCTTGCGCTGCTCAACTGGGCACGACGGACGAGAGGATTGATTTTCGAAGACGATTACGACAGCGAATATCGTTATTCGGGACGGCCGATCCCGGCGCTGCAAGGATTGGACCAAACAGGCTCGGTGGTGTTCGCGGGCAGCTTCAGCAAAGTGCTCTTTCCCGGGCTGCGGCTGGGCTATTTGATCGTGCCAGAGACGCTGATTGAAAAATTCGCCGCCGCGAAATTCATTGCGGACTTTTCTTCCGCGACGATCGAGCAGGCGACGCTTTGCGACTTCATGACGGAGGGTCATTTCGCACGACACATCCGATCCATGCGCGAGCTTTATGCGGAACGGCTCGCGGTGCTGCAAGAAGCGGCACAGCAAAAACTGGCGGGAGTGCTGCGCATCCAGGAGATCGAAGCGGGCATGACGACGGTGGGATGGCTCGAATCGGAGATATCAGCAAAAAGTGCGGCGGCAGCGGCAGCAGCGTTAGGCATTGAAGTCATGACCATAGGACAATTCGCGATCAAGCATCGAGTGGGCGAAGGACTGTTGCTGGGATTTGCGGCGGTCGACGCAAGAGAGTTGCGGCGGGGAGTCGAGCGGCTGGCAGTGGCTCTCGAAAGCGCGCGGAGAAACCGAACGCACAGCGCGCCAGCACAGAACTGAAGCGACAGAGGCTGACGCTCGCCGGCCTGAGAGCGCGTGGCCAGGCGAGCGCCGAACGATGATTCACTGCTCGAGTTTGTGGCTCGGAGTGGCTTGCTCCTTGCGCTGGAGCTCGAGGACGTCGGGTCCAGTTTCCGACGAGCCGAGGAGCCAGCGGCAGAAATAATTCGCGCGCATCCAGAAAACATATTCGGCTACGGGCATGTAGCTGTGACGCATGCCGGGCAGGACAAACATGTCGAAACGCTTATTGGCTTTGATGAGCGCGTTGGCAAGACGCATGGTGTTGGCCATGTGGACGTTGTTGTCCATGTCGCCGGTGGTGAGCATGAGATGGCCCTTGAGATTTCTGGCGAGTTCGGAATTTTTGTCGATGTGATAGAGGAACTTCACGGTGCCGTCTTTTTCGTCGGTTTCCTTGATGCCGTGATATTTCTCGCTCCAGAATTTGTTGTAGACGTTGTTTTCGTGATTGCCTGATTCCGACCAGCCGACCTTGAAGAAATCGGGATACTGAAGCATGGCCGCGGCAGTCATGAAGCCGCCGCCGGAATGGCCCCAGATGCCGACGCGGTCGATGTCGATATACGGATGAATGGCGGCAAGCTCTTCGGCAGCGGCCTTTTTATCGGCAAGGCCGTAATCGCGGAGGTTGCCGTAGCCGTACGTGTCGTACCACTTGTCGCGCTGCGGGCTGCCGCCGCGATTGCCGACTTCGATGACGATGAATCCGAGCTGCGCGAGCGCGACATCCTGATTTTTGGGCGAAAAGGATTTCGTGACGCTTTCGGTCTGCGGACCGGGATAGACGTATTCGATGATGGGATATTTACGCGACGGATCGAAATCGAAAGGCTTGTACATCACGCCATAGAGATCGGTGATGCCGTCGGCGGCCTTGACGTGGAATGTTTCGGGATATTTGAAGCCGGCCTGAAGCAGGCGACTGACGTCGGTGGTTTCGAGATCGAGGAGTTTCAAACCCTGATCGTCATCAAGGACGGAGATGGGAGCGGTATCGACGCGCGAATACGTGTCGATGAAATATTTGCCGGAATCCGAGGCACTGAAGGCGTTGTTGAAATTGCCGGGGTCGAGAAGCTTCAGGCCGGAGCCATCGAGATTAATTCTGTAGAGATGGACGTAATAGGGATCTTCGCCGGACTCGTGGCCGGTGGCGGTGAAGTACATTTCGCGCGTTTTGGAATCGATGTCGAGGATCTGGTCGGCCATATATTCGCCGGAGTCGATTTGGTTTTTCAGGTGGCCCTCGGAGTCGTAAAGATAATAGTGCGCCCAGCCGTCGCGTTCGGACCACCAGATGAGCTCCTGGCCATTATTGATGAGGCGCAAGGGGCGATCGTCCATGTAGGCATTGGAGCGTTCTTGAATGAGAACTTTCGACGCGCCCGTGGAGGTGTCCGCGACGCAGACGTCGATGCGATGGAGATCGCGGCTGCTGCGGACGAAATAGAGCTTGTCGGAAGTGTCGGAGACCCATGGGCCGACCATCGGCGCGCCGAAACCGCCGAAATTGCGCTGCTCGCCTTCGGTCTGCTGCAATTCGTGTTCGCGATCGCGCGCGAGGATGCGATCGGTGGAAATGGAGACGGTCTGATCCTTAAAGCCGGCGGTTTGAATCACGAGATACTGCCTGGTGGCCACGTCGAAAACTTGCATTTTGTATTGCGGGACGTTGACGTCGCCGGCCATGGCGTAGGGATATGTTTCGAGCGTGGGACGCGGATTGGCGAGCGTGTGGATGACCCAGAGGTCGGCAACTTTTCTATTGTCGGAGCGAACGACGGCGAATTTTTTGGAGTCCTTGGACCAAGAAATTGAAATGGGAACGGTGCGCGGGCCAACAGGATTTGCATCGCCCTTCTGATATTTCTTGAGCGCTTCTTTTTCCTCGTCGACGAGGAGGCGGGCGTAGCTGAAGCGGTCGACACCGTCAGTGGCGAGCTGCGTTTCGACGATGGATTTATCGCCGGGATTTTTCTGGGCTTTTTTGTAATTGTCGGCGTCCATCATATAGAGATTGAAACCGCGGGCGAAAACGATGGTTTTGCCATCGGGAGAAACGGAGGCCCACATGGGCTTCTTGAGCGGCGCTTCCATGCCGTCAAGGCGAGTGACTTTGCCGGTGGCGAGATCAAGTTCGAAATAAATGGTGCGCGTGGCGGGCGGCTTGGCTTCTTGGCCTTCCTGGCCTTCGCCATTCTGCTGATTTTGCTGGCCCATTTGCTGATGCTCTTTGTCTTCTTGAATTGTTTCTTCTTCGTTGGTTTGGGCTTTCCTGGTTTCGTTGGGAATGACGGCGTCCTTCGAGACCTCGACTTCGAATTGAAGAGCCGTGTCGCTCTTGACGAGCTTCAAATTCTTGATGGGCAAGTGTTGCGCGTCGTAGGCGTAGGCGGTGAGCGTGGACAACTGCGCGGCGAGCTTGGCGTTGTTGAAGAGAGGAGTCTTGGTGCGCTTGAGCGGATCAACGACCCAGTAGCTCGTGCCCTCGGGAGTTTCATAGCTGTACCAGAAGCGATCGGAAAGTTCGAACCAATGCGGCGTAACGCTCATATCAAAAACGAGCTTCTCGACCGCGGAAGGAACGAAGCGCTCGGCGAGAGTAAAATTGGGACGGGCGGGATACGAAGAGTCGCTGCGCGATCCTCGCGCGCCAGCATCGTCTTGCATCGACTGCGAAGGGTCATTTTGGGCAAGAACGCCCACAGTAAGAACGCTCGCGAGAAAAAGAAAAGTAATCAGACTGATCCAGAAAACAGATTTTTCCGCAGACGAATGTGCACACTTCATTTGGAATTCTCCTCCCCAGTTGGAGATCGCCCGGCGTGCAATACGATGCGGCCGGAAGCGCGAATCATAAACGAAAAAGAGCGATTTGCCAGCATTTCCCTGTGGAAATGACGGAAGGTCCGGGGAGTCAGGCTAGATGGCGGCGAGCTGGCGCGAGCGATGGGCGATGGCGGAGGTCACGTCTTCGATCATGCGAAGCGTATTTTCGCGAAGACCGCGGACAAATTCGTCGCGCGAGATACCGGCGTGGCGATAGGAGTACGTGATTCCCCGCGCGGAATTGACGATGGCGCCGAGGCCATCGGAATTGAAGCAAACAGCGGCTTCATTGCCGCGAGCGCCCTGCGCACCATAGCCGGTGACGAGGAAGAGCGCGTGAGGCATCAGAGCACGCAGGTTTCTGGCGGCTTCGGTGAACGTGGCGCCGACAACAGCACCGACAGAACTATAAGATGATTCGCCGATGAGATCGCCGCCGACACTCACGATGGCCGAGGCGACGGACTCATAGAGCGGGCGTCCGGTGGAGCGAAGGATTTGATCCTGAAATTCGCGCGAGCCATGATTGGAGGTTTTCAAGACGACGAAGATGCCTTTGGAATGCCTGGCGCAGGCCTGCACGAAAGGAAGCAGAGTATCGCGGCCGAGATATGGTGTTACGGTCATGGCGTCGGCGTCGAAGGTGGTTTGCCGCTCGCCGAGGACGTTCACGCCACCAAGATAAGCGGAGGCGTAAGCTTCGGCAGTGGAGGAGATATCGTTGCGCTTGGCGTCGGCGATGACGAGAAAGCCGCGAGCTTTCGCGGCGCGAACCGTGCCTTCGAACGCTTCGATGCCGGCGGAGCCGTATTGCTCAAAGAAAGCGAGTTGGGGCTTCACGGCGGGGACGAGGCCGGAGACGACGTCGAGGACGAGTTCGTGGAAATCGGAGATGATCGAACAGACAACTTCTCTCGTGGGACGGCCGCGGCCGGACTTGACGAATGCAGGCATTAGATCGATGCGCGGATCGAGGCCGACGACGCAGGGATTGCCGACTTCACACACACGCGCGATGAGCCGATCGGAGAATGGTTTCATAGGGCGAGTTCGGCGGCGGATTCTATCACGAGGCCAAGGAAGCGTGAACTGCGACCTGAAGGCTGAGCGGTAAGGAGCGGCGGGGCGGGCAACAACGCGTTACCTGCGCCGGCGACCCGGGGGCGAAGTGGATTTATTTCGTGAGGGCCTCGACTTGACCACTGCTGAAGACAATGAGAATTTTTTTGAAGATGGCGGGCGTGCGCAGATGGGAATAGATGTAGCGGCAGGCCTCCAAGCATGAAATTGTGCGGGGGCTGAGCACAACGAGCCAGCGATCGTCCGTCCGCGGCGTCGCGCGGCTGATGGCCGGCGAGACCGAGCAATTCCTGAGACAGATTCAAAAGCAAAAGCGGATCGGAATCGGGATTGTGGACGAAACCGATCATTTTTGGCGATGACGCGGACGGCCCGCGCAGAATCCGGATGTGGATGCGATTTTTGTGGATCGTGTCTTTGACGTCGCGGCACGGCGATTTGCGCTGGAGAAGAGCATGGATTTTGGCTTCGAGCGCGGCGGCGGTTTTGGACGCCAAACGGATAGGAGCGGTGACAGTCAGCAAGACTGTTGTGCCGTCTGGCGCGGTTTTGGCAATCGTTGCTTGCAGGCAGTCCATGAGCCTGATGACAACTTTGTCGAAGCGCAAATGAGGCCTGGCGACGTTCGTTTGGCGAGCGCCGCACGGTTTGAGAGTCGCGATGTCGAGGGTGACGCGTTTCCCCTCAACGATGATGCGGGCGTGCGCGGGATCGCGGCTCTTTTCGAGCGTCGCGGAAAAACGCCTGGCGACGGCTGCGATGGCGAATTGTTCCTGCTTGTTTAAGCCGCTCATGGGCGTTGTTCGTGAGTCTGGCGCGTTCGGTTGCGATTGATCACGGCAGTCGAGAATAACGGCGACGCTCGCGCCACTACGTCGATTTCGCCTGAACTTTGGGGCCGCTGGCGACGGCGTCTCGGGTCATTTGGCCATCGATGAGGCGCCAGATGCCGAGCGGATTGTTATTCTTCAATTCGTCAGGCAGCGCAGCATCGGGAAAATTCTGGTAGCAGACCAAGCGCGCGAAACGATGAATGGCCTGCGTGCCAACGGAAGTTGTGCGGCCGTCGGACGTGGCGGGATACGGGCCGCCGTGGACGGTGGCGTGGCCGACTTCGAGGCCGGTGGGATAGCCATTAAAAATCAGGCGGCCGACTTTGGATTCGAGAAGAGCGACAAGATCAGCGTATTCGCGCAAATCCTCTTCGGTGCCGTGAATCGTGGCGGTGAGATGGCCTTCGAGATTGCGGGCGATTTCGAAGAGTTGTTCGCGCGAAGAATGGCGAACAAGAAGAGTTGAAGGGCCAAAAATTTCGTCCTGCAGGCTGGAGTCGCCGAGAAAGTTCGATGCTTCGATTTCAAAAAGCGAAGTACCGACGCGGAAGCCGGCGGCATTTTCCGCAGGCGAATTCTGCGCGAGAAAACTGATGCCTTGCTTGCCGCCGCGGGCGCGAACGCCTTCGAAATAAGCGGAATGGATGCGCTCGGTGAGAAGCATGAAATCGGCGGGCGCCTTCATTAATTCGCCAAAGCTGGAGACGAATTCGCGCACAGGCGCGGAATTTTCGAGGTCGCTGGCGGGAATAATGACGCCGGGTTTGGTGCAAAACTGGCCGGCGCCGACGGTGACGGAAGTGTGCAGACCTTTGGCGATTTCGGCGCCGCGTTCCTTCATCGCGCCGGGGAGAATGAAAAACGGATTCACGCTGCTCATCTCGGCGTAAACAGGAATCGGCACCGGGCGCGCGGCGGCGGCGTTCATCAAGGCGCGGCCGCCCGGGCGCGAACCAGTGAAGCCGACGGCCCTGATTTCGGGATGATTGACGAGAGCGATGCCGACTTCGATGCCGGCGTCGAAGACGATGGAAAAAACTCCTTCGGGCAAGCCGCAGTCACGAACGGCATCGCGGACCGCCTGGCCGACCATTTCGGCAGTGCCCGGATGAGCGTTGTGGCCCTTAACGACGACGGGATTGCCTGCAGCGAGCGCGGAGGCCGTGTCGCCGCCAGCGACGGAATAGGCGAGAGGAAAATTCGAAGCACAGAAAACGGCTACAGGGCCGAGCGGGCGTTCGAGCGAACGCATGTCGGGCTTGGGAATCGGAGCGCGGTTGGGATCGGGGCGGTCAATGCGCGCGGAAACCCAAGAGCCTTCTTCGACGAGCTGCGCGAAGATGCGAAGCTGAAAACAGGTGCGGCCGATTTCCGTCTTGATGCGCGCCGGAGGCAGGGCAGTCTCCACGACGGCGCGATTGACGAGATCGTCGCCGAGAGCTTCGATTTTTTCGGCGATTTCGCGAAGGAATGCCGCTTTGGCTTTGCCTGTGGCGCGACTATAAACGGGGAATGCGCGCGCAGCAGCGGCAGCAGCTAGATTCACATCGGCATCGGAGGCAGAATAATACGCAGGCTCAAGCGTTTCTCCGGTGGCAGGATTGACGGCGCGAAAAAGTTTTCCGCGAGGCTCAGCGAGTTGCGAGCCGATGATTGATCTTCCTGTCAGTGTCATGGGGCCTCCCTTTTTGCTCTTTTAAGCGCGCGATGAAAATTACGAGCGAGCCGCTTCGTGAGCAGCGCGCGAATGCGGACGCGTTTCCATTGCACGACGGATGATGGCCTTTGCTTCGGCGAGCTCTTCGCCGGTAAGTTCCAAACGCGGAGCGCGGACGCGCGCATTGCCCATGCCGACTTCTTGCTGTGCGAGCTTGATGAGCTGCACAAATTTCGGAACGGTGTCCATGCGCAAGAGCGGCAGGAACCACTTATAGATGCCGAAAGCTTTGTCGAAGTCGCCGGCGGCGGCAAAGTTGAACAGATCCACGGACTCCTGCGGAAAGGCGTTGACGAGACCAGCGATCCATCCGACGGCGCCGACGCGGATGCCTTCCACGATGGCGTCGTCCACGCCGACGAGAATCGCGAGGCGATCGCCGAGCAGAGCGCGAATGGCGGTGACGCGGCGGACGTCAGTGCTGGATTCCTTTACGGATGCAAGATTGGCGTGTTCGCGAGCGAGTTCGGCAATCTGCTCGGGGAAAAAATCCGTGCCGTAGGAGACAGGATTGTTATAGAGCATGCAAGGAAGGTTCGTAGCGCGAAGGACAGCGGCGACGTGGGACTTCATCTCGCGCCAATCGCCACGATACACGTAAGGAGGAAGAATCATCAGACCGGAGCAGCCCTTGTCAGCGGCGGCTTTGGCGAGATCCACCGCTTCGGCGGTGCGCAGCGAAGCAATCGCGGCAGCGACAGGAACTTGCGAGCCGACGGCGCGAACGCAAGTCTCGATGACGGCGAGTTTTTCCGCGTACTCGAGCGTCGAGCCTTCGCCGAGCGAGCCGAGAGGGACGATGCCCGTGCAAGCGCTTTCGACCAGCCAGCGGCAATGCCTGGCCATAAAGCTGTGATCGATTTTGTAGTTCTGGTCGAAGCACGTGGTGATCGCGGGAATTACGCCTGTCCAATTCATCGAAGCTCCTCTTGAAGTGAAGATTGTGATTCGATTGAGATATTTTTCGCAAGGCTGGCGACGGAAACGGGATAAATCGGCGGACGGACGGATTCCGGCTTCCAGCCAAGCAGGAATTCGACCGCCGGACCGCAGATTCGCCCCTGGCACGGGCCCATGCCGCAGCGCGTCTGCAGTTTGGCGGCGCGCCAGGAAGAATGTTTCCGCAAGCGCGCGAGCGTAACATCCTCGCAACGGCAGATGAAAGTTGCGGCGACGGGGAGGGAGCGTAACTCGCCGCGCAAAGAAAAGGCGCGCTGAAGCGCGGCGGCGAAGCCGCGCGCACGATGACGCTCGGCAAAAAGCTTGCGAGCGGCTTCACGATTGCCCGCGGCGGCGTGGCCGGCGATCCGACCTTCAACGAGCGAAAGCTCAAGGCCGCCGATGCCGGTCGGTTCGCCGGCGCAATAGACTTCGGAGACCGTGGTCTGCTGAAAGTCATCGACGCGGACGAAGCCGACGCGAAGTTCGCAGCCGAGAAGCGAGGGAAGCTCGACATTGGGCACGAGGAAAAAACCGCAGGCGAGATAGTCGCACGCTTCACTCCACGTTTTATTTCCGCGGCGCAGAGTAACGCTTTCGACGCGGCCATTGCCTTCGGCGGCGACGGGCCAGCAGCCGGCTTTATAAGGAATGCCGGAGAGCTGGCGCTTCAATTGAAACGATTGCGCGAGTTTTTCTTTTTGAAACGCGAGCGCGAAACCGAAACGAATCAGGCGCGGCCAGGAAGATTGCTCGGCGATCAGGCGCACATCGCCGCCATGCTCGCGAAGATACGCGGCGACAGCGAGAAGAAGCGGGCCGCTGCCGGCGACGATGATTTTCTTGCCTGCGACGGAGAAACCGGATTTGACAAGCGCTTGCAGGCCGCCTGCGCCGATGACGTTGGGAAGCGTCCAACCTGGAAACGGGAGGAAGTGTTCGCGCGCGCCAGTGCAGAGAATCAATCTCGCGTAAGAGAGTTCGCAAACTCCACTGGGAGATGCGGCGAGGAGTACGCCGGGCGCGGGGTGGTCATAAATTTCCGTGCTGGAGAGAAACTCCGCGCGCGAGGCGGCGAGTTTTTCATACCAGGAAACGGCTTCGGGAACAGCAGAGTCCTGCGAGGCGGCGCGCCAGATTTGACCGCCGGGATGCGAATTATTGTCGACGATGCCGACGCGAAGACCGCTTTCGGCAGCGCAGCATGCGGCGGCAATGCCCGCGGGACCAGCGCCGACGATTAGGATGTCGAATCTGCGGCTCGCGCTAGTCATCGGTGCGAATGTCCATTCCTGGCGCGCAAAGAATGAGGCATGTGCGGCTGTGATGCTGACCATTGATCGTGGCGCGGCATTCGAAACAAACGCCCATGGCGCAGAGAGGGCCGCGCGGCTCGCCCGTGACGGAGCGGCGAACGAATGGAACGGAAGATGAGGCGCGGCTCATGAGAATCGCGGCGAGAGCGGTGGTGTTTGGCGGCACGTGAACGGCCGTTCCGTTGACGGTGATGGAGATAGCGTCAGGCATGGACATTCTCGCGAGCGCGCGACGGGAGATACGGCGCGACGGGGATTTGGGATGGCCGGTCGAGCAACTGATCGACAAGAAGCGCGGCGGTGCCGAGCGACGTGGTGATGCCAAGACCCTCGTGGCCAGTGGCCAAGAACAAATTATCGGCGCCGCCTTCGCGCGCGGAGTAAGGGCCAATCAAAGGCAGTTTATCGGGCGTGGCGGCGCGAAAACCGGTCCAACTGCGAATGGCGGAGAGCCTGGCTATGCCAGGAAGAAAATCTTCTGCGCGCGCGAGCATGCGGGCAAGCATGGCGGAATTGATTTCCTTACCTTCGACGCCGAATTGGCGCGAGGAACCGATGAGCATCTGGCCCGTGAGACGCGGTTGAACATTGAAAGCCACGGATTCCGCGGTGAAGGAATGGGCGCTTTTCAGATAGCCAAGCTCGACCAACTGATGCTTCACGTAGCCGGGATAACGATCGGTGATGAGCAAGTGGCCTTTGCGCTTTTTGACTTCGATTCCCGGCGTGAGCGAAGACGACCAACTGCCGGCGGCGTTGACAACCCAGCGAGCGGAGAGCGCTGAGCCATTGTTGAGACAGACGGCGTCCGCGGTGATCTCCGTAACCACGGCGGGAAGGTACAACTGCGCGCCGCGCGACTGGGCTTGCTCGACGAGGAAACGCGCGGCGCAAGGCGCATAAATTACGGCGTCGCTGGGAACGAGAAGGCCACCGGGAAGACCCTCACGCAAATTCGGCTCGGCTTCGCGCAGGGATTTTGCATCGAGAATCTCGGCATGCACGCCGCGCGATTCGTAGAAGTTTTTTTTCTGTTTCGCAGCGGCCATTTCTTCTTCGTCTGCAGCGACCCAAATCGTGCCGCAGGATTCGAATTCGACATCGGCCGGAAGCTCGGGTGCGAGTTTTTGCCAGAGAAGCTGGGAATAATGCGTGAGAGCGAATTGTGCTTCGGAGTCGTCCATCACGACGAGATGGCCCATGCCGGCGGCCGTGGCCCCGCCGCCGACGGTTTCCGCTTCGACGATGGCGACGCGCAACCCTTCGCGGGCGCAGGCCAAGGCGCATGCAGCGCCGACAATGCCCGCGCCGATGACTACGACATCGCAGGAAGCACGGCTCATTTTGTGATGCCGAAGCAAAAGGGATCGCGGCGGTCGAGAATCAATTCGCTTTCCGCGTTTACGTAGGCGCGTCCCTTGATTGTCGGGTGAAGCTCGCCATTGCGAATCGAAATGCTGCCTTCAAACATGCTGCCGACGATACTCTCCTGCCGCCAGACTTGGCCTTCCTTTAATTTGCCTTCGGCGTAGAGGCAGGCCATCTTCGCGCTGGTTCCGGTTCCGCAGGGCGAACGGTCGTAACTTTTCCCCGGGCACAAGACGAAATTTTTGCTATTGGCGCGGGCAAGGCGGGAAGGAGCGTAAAGTTCGATGTGGTCGATGACTTCGCCGTGCGCGCCGGTGATGTGATGGTCTTCGAGCGCCTTGCGAATGGCCCATGTGAATTCGGTGAGACGGTCGATATTGGAGAATTCGAGTTCGAGGCCGGGATGGCCATCCTGCTGCTCGACGAGAAAAAACCAGTTTCCGCCCCAGGCGATGTCGCCGACGACGCGCCCGTGACCGGGAACGTCTACGGCAACATCGGCGGCATGGCGATAGCTTGGGACGTTGTCGACGGAGACTTCGCCGGACTCGTGAAAATGCGTCATGACAATGCCAACCGGAGTCTCGACGCGATGCTCGCCGGGCTTGAGGCGATCCAAATAGGCGAGGGTGACGATGAGGCCGATGGTGCCGTGGCCGCACATGCCGAGATAGCCGACATTGTTGAAGAAGATCACGCCTGCGGCGCAGGATTTGTCCACGGGCTCGCAGAGAAGCGCGCCGACGATGGCGTCTGAGCCACGCGGCTCGTTGACGACGGCGGAACGAAACCAATCGAACTCGCGGCGAAAACGCTCCACGCGCGAGGCCAAAGAGCCAGTGCCGAGCGGCGGGCCTCCGGCGATAACCAAGCGCGTGGGTTCGCCTTCAGTATGGGAATCAACGACACGGACACGATCCATTTGTGACGGCATAGACTTGTGGCCGGAAAAAACCGGCGCCAAAGGAAACGAGAAAGAGCGAATATAGGCTTTCGGATATATTATGCAACGCCTTTATGCGCTGCGTCACGCGCAACCACAGGCGGGCGAGAGAAAAAATTCGCCTTTGTGTAACTCAATTGTAGTATTGAGGATAACGCTGGGGTCGAGGAGTTTTCTTTGCAAATTTCGCGGCTGATCATGGCGGTGGACGCCCATGCGTGCGGCGAACCAGGGCGCGTCATTACCGGCGGGGTGCTCGACGTGCCCGGCAAGACGATGTTCGAGAAAAAAAACTATCTGGAAAAGCATGGAGATGACTTGCGCAAACTGATGCTGCGCGAGCCGCGCGGGTATCCGGCATCGAACTGCAATTTGATTCTTCCGCCAGCGGACCCTCGTGCGGATGCAGGATTCGTGATCATGGAGCAGGTCGAATACCCGCCGATGTCGGGCACGAACACGATTTGCGTTGTGACGGTGCTGCTCGAGACGGGAATGATTCCGATCCACGACCGCATCATGCGCCTGAAGCTGGACACGCCAGCGGGACTTGTGGAAGTGGAGGCCGAAACGGACAATGGCAAAGTGACGAGGGTAACGTTTCAAAATGTGCCGGCGTTTGCGGTGCATCTCGACAAACCGATTGAAGTACGCAAACTCGGAACCGTGAAAGTGGATGTGGCCTACGGGGGGATGTTTTATGTGATCGCGGATGCGGAGTCGCTGGGCCTGCGCTTGACGCCGGATGAAGCTCATGACATTGCGCGTGCGGGAGAAATGATCAAAGCGGCGGCGACGGAGCAGCTTCCCGTTGCACATCCTGAAAATCCAGAGATTTCAGGGATTACGATTGCGCAGCTTTCCGCGCCGTCGAAAATGCCGGGCGTTCACCGACAGAATGCCGTGATTGTCTCCACGGGGAAGGTGGACTGGGACAAGCCAGCATCATGGACCGGCGCGCTGGACCGCTCGCCATGCGGCACAGGAACGTGCGCGAAGATGGCGGCGCTGCATGCAAAAGGACAGCTACCGCTGCAACAGGATTTTGTTCATGAGGGGATTCTGGGAACGACGTTTACGGGACGGCTGGTGGGCGAAACGCGCGTGGGCCCCTACCGCGCAGTGATTCCCGCGATCAGCGGACGCGCGTGGATCACGGGATTCGCGCAATACGTTGTGGAGCCGAGCGACCCATTTCCCGCGGGATTTACGGTTGGAGACATTTGGGGAAATATGAGATAAGTTGCGGCGACTCTTTCCGAAAGCGGGGATCCGACCAAGACGGCTACGCAAGTTCGCGGAGCGCGATAAACAAGAAATAGTATGGTATGGTCTCCCGCTGAGACGGATTTCAATCGGGGCCGATGCCGCCCCTTTCAGGGATGAAGAACAACATGTATTCGAAACTGGAAATCGAAATGAGAGAAGACAATTCTCGCGAGCCGCGGGAGCAAGGAATACCCAGACTGTCGCTTGCGTCGGCAGTGGCCGAAAAACTGCGGGAGATGATTATCCGGGGGCAGATTGAAGAAGGCGAACAACTTCGCCAGGACGTGATTGCCACGGATCTGAACGTGAGCCGAATCCCGGTGCGCGAAGCCATGCGGCAGCTCGATGCGGAAGGATTGATTCGCATTGTTCCGCACCACGGGGCGGTGGTGGCGGCGCTTTCGGCGGATGAAATCGGCGAATTGTTTGACATGCGCGTGCTGCTGGAATGCGACGTGCTGCGCTGTTCGATTCCGAACCTAAGGGAATCTGACTTCCAGAAGGCGGAAGCGATCCTGAAGCGGTATGAAAATGCGCTGGAGATGAATGAAGAAGTGACCAACTGGGGCCAACTGAACTGGCAATTCCATTCGACGCTTTATTCGCGCGCCGGGCGGCCACGGTTCATGGCAATGATTCAGCAGATCAATAACAACTCCGACCGTTACATGCGGTTGCAATTGTACCTGACGCGCGAATTCAGCCGGGCCAACGAGCAGCATCGCACACTTCTGGAACTGTGCCGCAATCGCGATACGGAAGCCGCCTGCGCTCTGCTGGAACTCCACATCCGCAACGCGGGCCGTTGGCTGAAGGAATTCATCAGGAAGCGAAACTCGTAATTCTTCTCCGGCGGCCGCCGGACGAGGATGATCCGCCCGCGTTTCCTGAAGAGAGGATACGATGCCGGAAAAGTCCCGATGGCGGCGCGGTTTCTGGAGCCTGATTGCGACGCAATTCCAGGGAGCGTTCAACGAAAACGGGCTGAAGTATTTCGTCATTTATCTGGTCCTCGGAATGAACCTGAGCAAAACCAACGAGGACCGGAAAGTCCTGCTTGTCGGCGCGCTCTTTTCCCTTCCTTTTATTATCTTTTCGATGAGCGGCGGATACCTGGCCGACCGATTCAGCAAAAGAAGCGTCACCATCTGGATCAAATATTTTGAAATTACGCTGATGCTGCTGGCGACGGCGGCGTTTGCCTGGCACAGCCTGAACCTGGCGCTTTTGTGCGTGTTTCTGGCGAGCACGCAGGGCGCTCTTTTCGGGCCTTCGAAGTACGGACTCCTGCCGGAACTGCTGCCGGAAAAATTGCTCTCGTGGGGGAATGGCGTACTGGAGCTGGGAACGTTTCTCGCGATCATCGCGGGAAGCGTGGCAGGCGCGTTCATGGCCGATTTTTTCCGCACGCGGCAAGAAATCCCGGGGCTGATCTTTTTCGGTTGTTCGATGCTGGGACTGGCGACGAGTTACACGATCACGCGCGTACCGGCGGCGGATGTCGAGAAGAAATTCCGGGCGAATTTTCTGGGCGATTTATGGTCGCAAGGGAGATTGATCCGCCGGGACCGCGTACTGTGGCTTGCCGTGCTGGGAAATACGTACTTCTGGTTTTTCGGCGCGCTGCTGCAATTCGACATCGTGTTTTATGGGAAGTACGTGCTGCGAACGAGCGATTTTCACGATGGAATTCTGCAAGCAGGAGCGGCAGTGGGAATCGGACTGGGATGCCTGGCTGCAGGATATTTTTCCGACGGGAAAATCGAATATGGACTCGTGCCGCTGGGGGCGATGGGGATGACCGGGTTTGCCTTTGCGCTGGCAGCGCGGGGGCTTCCGTTTGCGACGGTGCTCGTGCTGCTGGCTGCGGTGGGATTCGCTGGAGGATTTTTCGTCGTGCCGGTGAATGCGCTGATTCAGCACCGGCCGGACGAAGCAAACAAAGGCGGAGTGATTGCGACGGCAAATCTTCTGTCGTTTGTCGGCATATTTGCGGCGTCGGGAGTTTATTACGTCCTAACAAGTTTCTTGCATCTGGGACCGGCGGCGATTTTCTTCTGGGCAGCGATAGCAACGCTTTTCGCCGGCGCATACCTTCTCTATCTGCTCCCCGATTCTCTGCTGCGACTCTTGCTGTGGCTGGCGACGCACACGATTTACCGCATCGAGGTTCGCGGACGAGAGAATGTTCCGGAAAAAGGCGGGGCGCTGCTGGTTCCAAACCACGCTTCGTTCGTGGATGCGGCGCTGCTGATCGCGTCGACAGACCGATTCGTGCGGTTTCTGATGTTCAAGGATATTTACGAGCATCCGCTAATCCGGCCGTTCGCGAAGATTCTCCGCGTGATTCCGATTTCGCCGCAACAGCGCCCGCGGGAAATGATTCATTCGCTGCGCGAAGCGACCGAGTCTCTGCACAACGGAGACGTAGTCTGCATTTTTCCCGAAGGGCAAATGACGCGGATCGGGCAGATGCTGCCCTTTCGCCGGGGAATGGAACGAATCATGAAAGGCGTGGAGGCGCCAATCATCCCGGTGCATATCGACGGCATCTGGGGATCCGTTTTCAGTTTCTCAAGAGGGCATTTCTTCTGGAAGTTCCCGCGGCGGATTCCGTATCCGGTGAGCGTCACGTTCGGCAAGCCTTTGCCACCGACGGCGACTTCGCAGGAAGCGCGACAGGCGGTGCAGGACGTGGGCGTCGAGGCGTTTGAACACCGCAAGCGCTACATGAAAACGCTGCACCGTTCGATTCTGCAAACGGCAAGGCGTTATCCAAGGCGGCTGGCGATGGCCGACGGACGAACGCCGAAGGTGCGTTCCATCAGCGCAGTGGCAAAGGCAATTTTCCTGGCACGACGACTGCGAAGCGAATGGCGCGGGCAGGAAATGACGGGCATCCTGCTGCCGCCTTCGGTGGGCGGGGCGCTGGCGAATCTGGGGGCAATGCTGGCGGGGAAAATCCCTGTGAACTTGAATTACACAGCGTCGAATGAATCGCTGGAATCATGCGCGAGGCAATGCCAACTGGAAACGGTGATTACGTCGCGGGAATTTCTGGAACGCGTGCACGTCAAACCGCCGGCGCGGGCGATTTTCATCGAAGAAGCAGCGGCGAATCCCAGCTTCGGCGAGAAGCTGATCGCAGCGATTGCGGCGCTGTTTTTTCCCGCGCGCATTGTGGAGAAGATTGCAGGAGCCGTGCGGGCACCGCAGCTCGATGATACAGCGACGATCATTTTTTCGAGCGGTTCGACGGGAGAACCGAAAGGCGTTGTGCTGATGCACTACAACATTGGGGCCAACGTCGAGCAACTGATGCAGGTCTTCTTGCTGTACAAAGACGAGCGCATCCTGGGGATACTTCCGTTCTTCCATTCATTTGGATTTACAGGAACGCTCTGCTTGCCGCTGATTGCGGGCGTGGGAGTGGTGTTCCATCCGAATCCGCTCGATTCGCGAACGATTGGCGGGCTCGTGAGCGGATACAAGATCACGATGCTACTGGCCACGCCAACATTTTTGCAGACGTACACGCGACGCTGCGCGCCGGAAGATTTCGGCAGCCTGCGATTCGTCATGGCTGGCGCGGAAAAAATGCCGGAGCGCATTGCGCAGGCGTTTGAAGATCATTTCGGAATCCGGCCGCTGGAAGGTTACGGCTGCACGGAATGCTCGCCGGTGGTGGCGGTGAATACGCGGGATTTTCGCGCGGCGAATTTCCGTCAAGTGGGCGCGAAGCGAGGCAGCATCGGGCATCCGCTGCCGGGGATGAGCGCGAAGATTCTCGATCCGGAAACAAAAGAGCCGCGCGGTAGCGATCAATCGGGCTTGCTTTTTGTGCGCGGGCCGAACGTGATGAATGGTTATTTGAATCAACCGGAGAAAACGGCGGAAGTGCTGCAGGGGGGCTGGTACAACACCGGCGACATTGCGACGATCGATGAAGATGGGTTCATTCGGATTACGGACCGGCTGAACCGCTTCAGCAAGATTGGCGGCGAAATGGTGCCGCATATTAAAATCGAAGAAAAATTGCAGGAGTTGTCAGGGAGCGCGGAGCAGGTGTTTGCGGTGACATCGATTCCCGATGAGAAGAAGGGTGAGCGGCTGTTTGTGCTGCACACGCTGCCGGAAGAAGCGTTGCTTGAATGCCTGCAACACCTGGCGCAGTGCGAATTGCCGGCGCTCTGGAGGCCGCGAGCGGATCAGTTCGCACGCATCGAGAATTTGCCGTACCTGGGCACAGGGAAGCTGGATCTGCGGCGGCTTCGAGAGATTGCACTCAAGTTATCCAGCGATGCGTGAGGCGTTCGCCAATGAATGGTGCCCGGAAGAGGACTCGAACCTCCACTCCCTTGCGAGAACCAGCTCCTGAAGCTGGCGCGTCTGCCAATTCCGCCATCCGGGCCAAACGTGGGGCAAATTGCAGCGAAATGATTTTGCCGCCGGATGGGCCGTTTGTCAACGAGGCACCTCAAATCACAACTTGTTTACCAACGCATTAATAGAAGGGGGCGAACGGCATTTTGCAGCAGCCACGGGCGAGCGCGGTGCTATAATCCCGGCTTAGAAGGGTCCTTCGGGGTTGGTTTTGGGGCAGTCCTCCGGCCCCGGGGCATGGAGGCAACGATGGACACGCAAAACGTGGTCCTATTTGCCGTTCTCAGTGCCTGTGGAGTTGCTCTCGTCGCCTGGTTCTGCCTGATCATCTACCGCGGGACGCTGGAAACACGCGAAGGTGATCAAATCTTTCTGGATAAAGCGGAAGAGGGACTGGCACGGGAGCAGCGAGAAATTGTCGCGCGCATTGAAAGAATCAATCCCGTCATCCGCAATGTGATGATCGTCTGGATCGTACTGGCGCTGACGAGCGCTGGTCTATGGATCTGGCAGGGATTAAAAAGCTTCTAATTTTCGTACTGAACTGATCCGTTCCTGCGTCGAATGCCCCGTTCAGGGGTAGATTTGAGAAGTGTGATTGTGGACAATCAGCCAGTGATTGCCGGCTTTTACAAAGACGAGAGTTGTTTGTCCCCGCGTGGTTGAAGCGCGGCCATCCACATTGGCATCGAACTCCCACTGATAGCACACCCAGGCGGTGTCGTTGTAATGGAAGAAATTGGTGTTGCGGCGAATGAGCTGCCCGCCGGAGATTCGACTGACTTCCTGCTTGTAGACGGCGACGTAGTTGTCCCAGCCCACGATCGGCGGAGCATAAGCTCCAGAGACCCAGGTCGCGTCGTCGGCATAATATTTGTGCATTTCCTCAATGTTGCCCAACTGCCAGGCGGCCAGCATTTTGCCAATGTCCTGATCGAGTTCCCGGGCAACCACAGCGGCGGGAGATTCCGGAATCATGCTCTCTGGAGTTTTTTGCTTCTGCTGCGATTGAGCGGAAGGTATCAGCGCAAAAAAAGCGACCATTGCGATTACCAATACGGATTTGCTTTTCATGATTCCCCCTTGGCTGCGGCCGCAAGAAGACAAAAATCGGCCGCCGATGCAAAGTGCAAGCAGAGCATAGCACAAGCGTTTTTTGCGATTGAGCAGAGGGAGAGTGGTGTGTTGACGAAGTGGAAACACGCAGCGGCGGGCGATGCGCGGACCAGCCGCGCCGTACGCGCCGGTTACGATTTCGTTTTTCTATTTTATTGCGACGGGGCTCCCGCTTTCGAGGCGCTCAGCAAGTTGACGAACAAGCGATAGGCTCCCGGGACGCCAGCCGGAAGCTGGCGGAAGAACGCCAGGCCGGTGTAGATGTAAATCCCTTTGCCGTCGTGCGCATAAACAAGGCTGCCGAGGGCATCTTGCTCGCCGGGGTCATGCATGGCGAAGACAGCCTTGTATCGCGGATCCCACTGACCCCAGAAATAAAGGCCGCGCTCCTGAATCCAGTCCTTGAAATCATCCTCGGTGATGCGGTTCGGGAAATTCAGCAGAGGACAGGAAGGATCGAGGAAACGAACCGCAGCAGTTTCGTCGGTGACACGCTCAGCAGAGGTGTATTGGCCGGGACGGCCGTCCATCGGCTTGCCCTCCGTGGCCGAAAAGGGCGCGGGGAGGAGCTTATTCCAGGCAAAGTCGCGCTCGTATTGAACGACGAGCGTGCCGCCGTGCTGGACGTAATCGAGCAGACGGCTGTTTGCGCTCATCAGATCGGGGCGAAGTTCATAGGCGCGAATGCCGACGACGATGGCGTCATACTGGCTGAGGTCGCCAAAAGCGAGAGCTGCTTCGTCGAGCATATCGACGTCAATGCCGAGCTGCTGCAGCGACTGCGGGACGGGATCGATACCCGCGGCGATGTAACCGACGCGAAGGCGCTGCGGAATCGCGAGATCGAGTACGTGCGCGGTGGCGACGACCGGTTCGCTGACGTGGCGCGAAGGAAGCGAAGGCAACGCCTCGTAAGAAGTGGCGAAAGTTTGGCCACCCAGGCGCGCATAGGGTTTCAAGACGTATGCTGACTCGGAGATGCCGGCCGGAGGTGTTATGGAAAAGCGCACCAGACGGTCGCCGGGCTTGGCGAAGTCGAGAGGTGCGACGGAACTGACGGTCCAGCCATCGGGAGCGAGAACGCCGGGGGCGACTTGCGCAGCGGCTGCTCCGTGATAGCTGACGCGCATGAGCAACTGGAACGTCTTCGCGGAACGATTCACAGGCAGGATGATCTGCTGCGGGTCGACAGTCAGTGTGACAGCCGGAACAAGTTCGAGCGGCATGGTTTCGACGGTTGTTGAAGTGTAGTCGCGGGAGATGACCGGCTTTTCGACGGAGAATGTGTAGCCGCCGGCCGTGCCGGTGATATGCGCTTCGACGAGCGGAGGAGGCCAAGGCAAAATTGCGTCCTGCGGCGATACGGGAGGCGTGGCCCCGGATGGAATGCTGACTTGAAAAGACATCTCCGAAATGAAGGTTTGCTGGTCGTTCTGGGAAGCGGCAGGAGTGACTCTCCAACCCTGAGGAGTCTCCAGCGAGGGAGCGGAAATATCCGCGCCAACATCGCTGCGAGATCTCCAAGTAACGCGCACGGAAAAATTGCCGCCGGCGATGAGAGCATTTTGATCTGCCTCAGCATTCACGTTGAGAGCCACAGCTTCGGCTAGAGCGTTATCGATCTTCTGGCGCTGCTGCCTTAATTCCCAAAGAACATCGGCGTCCGCGGTCGCGGAGTTGCGGGCTTGCTCGATAGCCTTGTCCATTTCTTTTCCGGCGGCAGCGAGATATTTCACGGCGGAGGGCCAGTCCAGGCGGAGGGCTGCTTGCCGCGCGGCGACGAGCGCGCCATCGGCAGCACCCAGGGGAACTTCCATCTGACTCGCGTTCTTGGAAATGGAGAAGAGCGACTGCGTGAAGTCGTCGATGCTGATATCTCCGCCCTGGGGATCAACCAGCGAAACCGGACGGCTGAAAAAAGGCGAGTCGAGAATGCGCGTGATGCCCTGCGAGCGATGGTTGGCAAAGCCGACCATGGCGAGATTGGAGTAGCTCTGGCCCCAGAGCGGAGAGATTTTGCCGATAGGAAGCTTAACAACCCTTTGCTGATCTTCCTGACCGTTGCGCGCATATTGCAGGACGTGAGCGACGGTCCAAGGACGGAGGCCTTCCTTCAATTGATCCGGATATTGCGTGGGATCGGCGGCGGCTGCGGCCGCTTGCGAAGTGATGATGCCGGTGGCCTGGTGCTGGCCGTGGCCGGAGTGGACGCCACCCCATTGATTGATGATTATGCCAGGACGAAACGTGCGAATGATGCGGACAAGATCCTCCTTGCCGATACCGTTCCAAATGCGCAGGGTTTCGTCGGCGCTCTTAGAGAATCCGAAGTCGGGAACGCGGGTAAAGAAGAGCTCCGCGCCGTAAGCCTGCGTGGCGCGATAGAGCTCATCGGTGCGAAGGATCTTGAGCGCGGGGCCGAGTTCAGGGCCGATGGCGTTCTGGCCGCCTTCACCGCGCGTCGTGGAGCAGAGAGCCACATCGTCGCCGAGTCCTTTGGAGAGATACGTCAGGACGGCGGCGTGCTCATCATCGGGATGGGCGGTGACGTAAAGAACGCGCGTGGTGATGCGCGCATGGTCGATGGCATCCACCACCTGAGCGACGGATTGCGCTCTCGCCACCGGAGACAAGAAAAGGATGGCGGCTACCGCAGCCGCGAGATTTGTGTACCCCCGAATTTTCATTCTGTTGCCTCCGCAAAAGGCCATCGGTTGGAATGCTTCGACCGAATTAGAAAGACGATGACACCGGCAAGAATGGCGAACAAACCAAAGAGCATTCGCCGGCCCGTAGCCGCAAAAAGCGCGAGCCATAAGATTATAGCGATTCCGGCGGGAATGGGGAAAAGCCACATTTTGAAGGGCAGACGCTCGCCGGACCAGCGCCAGCGCAACAAAATCACTCCAACGGCCTGGCCGACAAACTGAACCAGAATACGCATGGCGGCAATCGCAGTGATAACCGTCTCAAGCTTGAATGACAGGCTGAAAATGAAGGCCACGGCGCAGAGCGTGAGCAGCGAAACGTGGGGAAAATGCTTTGTGGGATGGACGCGCCCGAAAACGGAGAAAAAGTTGCCATCGAGCGCTGCGGCATAAGGAATGCGCGAATAGCCGAGCGTTGCGGAAAAAAGCGAGGCGAAAGCGATCCACAGAATGAGTATGGTGGCGAATTGCGCCGCGTGCGGGCCGTAGATGCGCTGGAAAAACAGACTGACTATGAATTCCGAATGCTGCGCTTCCTGCCACGACACGACACCGAGAATGCAGGTCTGCATAGCGAGATACAGAATGCCAATGGCAATGATGGAAAGAAAAATCGTGCGCGGAATGTTTCGCTCAGGCTGGCGAATTTCGCCCCCGAGAAAGCAGACGTTGTAGTAGCCCCAATAGGTATAGATCGTTTGGATTGTGGCGCTGCCGAGCGCGGCGAAAAAGAGCCAATTGAGGCTCCAGGCGTGCGCGGGATAGCGGAAGGCGAGCGCGGGATGAAAGTGCGTTAGGCCCGCGGCGATCAGCCAAAGGATCGTTCCAAACACGCCGATCCACAGAAGCATGGAGATCTTACCGATGCTCGTGATGCGGCGATACAGCAAAATCGCGAGAGCAATCACGACTGCACCCGCGACGGCTTTCTGGCTGTAGTAGCCGAGCGGCACAAGGTAGGCGAGATATTCAGCGAAGCCAATCGCGCCGGAAGCGATGACGAGCGGCGCCTGAAAAATCGTCTGCCAAATCACGAGGAAGGAAAGCAGGCGGCCCCACTTCGCGGGACCGTAAGCCTCGCGCAAGTACACGTAACTGCCGCCAGCCTCGGGCATGGCGGCACCGAGTTCGGCCCAAACGCAGCCGTCGATAAGAGCGAGAACACCGCCGACGGCCCAGGCGAGCAGGCACTGTGGGCCAGCCATGTCTTTAATCACCAGGGGAATGACGATGAATGGGCCAATGCCCACCATGTCGATCATGTTGAGGGCCGTGGCTTCTTTCAGGCCGAGGCCACGCTCAAGTTTGATGGGCTGGCGCATGTTCATAAGGATGAGATGACGCCGGGCGCCAAAGGATAGCAAAGAACCGGAATGCGCCGGTGATAAAGTTTGCGAGAACTGCGCTACACTTTTGCGCCTATGGTGAAACTCGGAGTCATTGTTACGGCGGCGACGCTGGCGATTCTGGTGCTGGAATTCTTGCGGTGCCGCAAAAAGCGTTATCCGCTCTCCGGCTGGTTTGCAATTGCCGCGCTCGCGGGAGCGGAATGGCTCATGTTTCGCGGTATCGAGCCGGTGGCGACATATTTCACGCCGATTGCGTGGTCGGCGTACCTGCTGATCGTTGACTCCGCAGTGTGGGCAATCACCGGGCGTTCTCGGCTACGCAATGCACCACGAGACTTTTTCCAGATGGCCCTTTTGTCGATTCCGCTGTGGCTGATTTTCGAGGCATACAACCTGCGGCTTGAGAACTGGAACTATACGGGAGTGCCCCGGGAGATGGTCTGGGGATTGCTAGGATATTGCTGGTCCTTTGCCACGATTACGCCGGGAATACTAGAGACGGCGGAGCTTATCGAATCTTTCGGCTGGTTCAAGCGGCGCGAGGAAGTGGCGATTTCGCCGAGACTCTGCCGCAACATGATGGGCATCGGCGTGATTTGCCTTGTGCTGCCGCTGATTCTGTGGCGGCACATTGCGGCATACCTTTTCGCGCTGGTGTGGGTGGGATTTTATTTGGCACTCGATCCGCTGAATTACAGGCTGGGGTTGCCGTCGCTGCTCGGTGACATTTCGTGGGGACGGCGGGCGCGATTTTATTCGCTGCTGGCCGCGGGATGGGTGTGCGGCTGGCTCTGGGAATTCTGGAACTACTGGGCGGCGGCGAAATGGCATTACATTTTTCCGATCCTGCAGCGCTACAAGATTTTCGAGATGCCGGCGCCGGGCTATCTGGGATTTCTTCCATTTGCGCTCGAATGTTTCGTGATGTACGTTACAGCCGCATGGCTTGTTCGGTGGATTCCCCGGTCGCGCGACCCGCGCATTATGGAGTGAGGATCGCGACGCTCTTTTGCCTTGCCCTCCTTTTAACTATTACGCCGACATTTGCTGGAGCAAGGACACATTTGCTTTTGGGCGGTAAAATATCCAGGCAAATTGCAGTTCCCACGGACGCGCAAGAAGCCATCGAAACGATCGATAGCGGCGATTTCCCCGGTGGTATTACGCAGGCGCGGCAAATTGAACAAACAAACCCTGACGATCCGCTCGGTTATTTAATCGAAGGAGAAGCGCGCTGGTGGGAGATGTATTGCCAAAACCTGGACGTGAAATATGGAATGGTTGAAGCATGGGGCCGCGCGAAGCAACGAGGAGACGCTGAATATCTGGCGCTTGCGGACAAGGCAGTGCAGCTCGCCGAATCAAAAATCCAAGAAAATGACACCGCGGAAATGCACATTTACGCCGGCCTCGGCTGGGCGCTGAAGGCGAGGCTCTATGGCTTACGTTTCGAGAGACGAAATACGGCGCATGCTGGCGTCGCGGCGCGGACGGAATTCTTACGCGCGCAAAAACTTGACCCATCACTCGCCGACGAGGATACGGGGCTTGGCCTCTATAACTACTATATTGATACGCTTTCGAGCTTTGTGAAGATTTTGAGGTTTTTCATGGGAATTCCGGGGGGAAGCAAAAAGGAAGGAATTGCGCAACTCACGAATGCGATGGAGCACGCGGAGCTGACGCCCGTGGATGCTCGATTTTATCTAGCGAAAAACCTGCGCACGTATGATTTCCAATATGAGCGGGCGCTGGAAATCTTGCAGCCACTCGTCGAAAAATATCCAAACAATCCGATTTTCCTGCTCTTGCGCGGCAATTTCTATACGGAATTAGGGCGCAATGAGCTGGCCGCCGCGGATTTTCGTGCGGCGGAAAATTTGGAGATTTCGGACGCCGAGTGTGCGGCGCGCGTGAAGCAAATTGCGGAGAAATTCCTGGGCACGCCGCAGTAGGGAAGAAGCTAGGTTCGCGCGGCGGCTTCTTGTTCGAAGGCGTGATAGGACGAGCGAACGAGCGGGCCGGCTTCGACATGCTTGAAACCCATCTGTCCGCCGAGCCGCTTGTATTCGGCGAATTCGTCAGGATGCACGAAGCGCACGACCGGCAAATGCTCGCGCGTGGGCTGGAGATACTGGCCGAGCGTGAGAATATCGACGCGCTGCCGGGCGATTTCCTCCATGGCGCTGAGAACTTCCTCGCGCTTTTCACCAAGGCCGAGCATCATGCCCGTTTTCGTAGGCATCGCGGGAGCCATCTCCTTGGCGCGACGCAGCAATTCGAGCGAACGTTCGTAGACTGAGCCTTTGCGCACGCGACGATAGAGGCGCGGCACCGTCTCCACATTGTGGTCGAGGACTTCCGGCCCGGCTTCGATGACCGTGGCGAGCGCCTTCCAATTGCCGCGAAAATCGGGGATGAGCACTTCGACTTTGCAGCCGTGCACGCGCTCATGGATCGCTTGCACGGTGCGCGCGAAAATGCCGGCGCCGCCGTCGCGCTGATCGTCGCGATCTACGGAAGTGACCACAGCGTAGCGCAGGCCCATTTTTTCAACGGCTTCCGCGACACGAGCGGGCTCTTCCGGGTCCGGCGCACCGATGGGTTTTCCCGAAGGCACAGCGCAAAAGCCGCAGGAGCGCGTGCAGATGTTTCCGAGAATCATGAACGTCGCGGTGCGATGCTCCCAGCATTCGCCCATATTCGGGCAGCGCGCACTTTCGCAAACCGTGTGCAGGTCGTTGGTGCGCATGATGCGCTTCAAATCCTGATAGTTCGGGCCGCCAAAGAATTTCACGCGCAGCCACGACGGACGAGGATGGGCGTCCGGCGGAGGCGTTGGCGAATTGGAGAGAATTGTGAACGGAGCAGCCACTTAAAGACTCCAGCGAAATTTCATTTTACCTGCGGTCGCAGCGCGAAACAACCGCAGCGGTTGAAAAGCTGAAAATGGGATCTTGCTGGGAAGTCAGTGCGATTTGAGCATTCAGGAGCCCCGATAAGGGCAGGCTGGGATGCGCCTAAGTGTCCAATTCGAGTGACAGCTCGGCCCCGTCCAGTGTTGCATTAATACAACAATCTCGCTTTCAACGTTGCGGCTCTCTCTTTAATCTGTTGAATAAAAGGTGCTTAACTGCTCGGCGTCCGGCCATTCGAATGCTTCTATAGTTGTGGTTCGTTATGCCAAATCAACTGACGATTCTCCGGCCAGTGGAAGCGCAAGGCGTGGGTCTGCACACGGCCGTGCGCTCGCATATCCGGCTTGTTCCCGCGCCAGCGGATACCGGGATCGTCTTCCGGCGCGTAGATTTGGATAATTTCGAAATCGAGGCGCATGCGCGGAACGTAGCGCGCGTGAGCTACGCGACGAGCTTGATGAAGAATGGCGTGCTGCTCTCCACGACGGAGCATTTGCTGGCGGCGCTTTACTCCTGTGGAATTGACAATGTTTACGTGGAAATTGATGCGCTGGAGTTGCCGATTCTGGATGGCTCGGCGCAACCGTTTCTGGAGATGCTGGAGAAGGCAGGCGTACGCCAATTGCGCCGGCAGCGGCGATACCTGAAAGTCGTGAAGCCGCTGGAAATTTCAGAGGGCGACCGGCAGATCGGGATTTATCCGGCCGATGAATTTCGCGTGCGATGTTTTATCGATTTTCCGCATCCGCTGATTCGCCATCAAGAAACCGAGATCGCCGTGGGACGGGAGACGTTCACCGAACAACTTGGCGCCGCGCGGACTTTCACGTTCACGGCAGAGATCGATAAATTGCGCGCGATGGGTTTGATTCGGGGTGGGTCGCTCGAAAATGCGATCGTGCTTACGGAAGACGGGCTGCTCGAAGGCGCCTTGCGCTTCCCCGACGAATTCAGCCGGCATAAGGCGCTCGATCTAATCGGGGATCTTGCGCTCGTCGGGCGACCGCTGCGGGCGCTGGTTGTCGCGCATAAAGCGGGACACGCGCTGCATACGCGGCTGGTCACACAGCTTCTGGCTGATCCCTCGCTGTGGGTGGAAACGACGGAAATCGAACAGAACGAAGTTGCGGCGCACGCCGTTTCGAGCATCCTGCCTGTCCACGCCGATTAGCCGCAAAAAAACTCCGAATATTTTGAGCTACTGAAGGGGGGGGGCTGTTTTCGTCTGCCGGAGCACCTTCCTGATAGCGGATGATGCCGCTTTGATCGACGAAAAAATGTCGCACTCCTGTTGTGCCAGGTGCGACGGGATCGGCGTAGGCATGAAACGCATCGAGCGTGCCATCGTTGCGAGTGCTGGTCGCTTTATAAGTGAAGACGTAGCCGGACTTGGATCCGAGCGCGAGATTCACATCGATCAAACCGGCGTGCTCGGCGCTGGACGCTGCGCCATCATTTGCTGGGCCCAAAGCAGCGAGGCTTGGCGGGAAACCATGCCCATAGGTTTGATTGTAGTTCACGGATTCCAGATAGATCACTCGCAGAGAGCCAACAGCCGACGCTTCGTTCGCAGCCATCTTCGCGCGCAACAGGTTGGGAATCGCAATCGCGGCGATGATAAGGATGATGGGAATAAACACGACACTGACGTAGCCGAGAATCAAACCGGCCAAGGCCATTCCCTCTCCCTGAAGCCTGCCAGCGCTCCTGCGAATCTCGGCGTGAGCGACGTGTCCCAAAATGATGGCCGGTATGCCGGTCAAGATGCTGAAAAAGAAGCTGCAAATGCCGAGAATCATGCTGGCGAGGGCTTTGCCGCTTGTTGGTGCGCTGGCCAGAGGAGGAGGAAAAACATTCGCCGCTGATGTGGAAGCCACTGCCGAGGCGTCGGCGCCACAGACGCTGCAAAAGCGACTTGAATCCTCCAGGCTTGATCCACACTTTGGGCAGAGTTTCATGGCGGCCTCCAGGATTTCCCAGTCGCAGACACCTTTCTGATAGACCTTTCCGCGCTGGAAAACAAGTGATTCGTGCGCAATTGCCAAATGGAAGCAGGAAAGGGACAATAAATAAGCCATGACGGCAAACGACTTGAATTTCGTGATCCTGGCGGCGGGCAAAGGCACGCGGCTGAAGTCCGAACTGGCGAAAGTGCTGCATCGCGCCGGGGGACGGACGCTGGTCGAGCACGTGGTGCGCGCGTGCAAACCGATCTCGGAGAACGTGCTGGTTGTCGTCGGGCACCAAGGCGAAGCTGTGCGCGCCGCGGTCACACATCTGGGCGCGACGACCGTTTTGCAGCGACCGCAAAATGGAACGGGGCACGCGATGCTGATTGCGCGGCAGGCGCTGACGCCAAAAGCTGCCTTCGCCGTGGCGCTTCCGGGCGATGCACCTTTGATTCGTACCGCGACGCTGCAAGCTCTGATCGATGCACACCGAGGCGGCCGCGCAGCGGTGACGATTCTCACAGCGCAACTCGACGACCCGAGCGGCTATGGCCGCGTGGTGCGAAATCCCGATGGCAGCGTTGTTGCCATCGTGGAAGACAAAGCGGCCAGCGAGAGCGAGCGGGAAATTCGCGAGATCAATTCGAGCATCTATTGCTTCACGCTCGAAAAGCTATGGCCGTGCCTCGCGGAATTGCGGCCGGAAAACGCACACCGCGAGCTGTATCTCACCGACACCATTGCGATGCTGAAAGAAAAAGGCGAGCGCGTGTTGGCGATGGAGGCGGCGGATTCGAAAGAAGTCCTCGGCTGCAACACGCGCGCCGAGCTGGCGGAAATCGACCGGGCGTTTCGCGCGCGCAAAACTGCGGAACTGATGGATGCGGGCGTGACGATTTATTTGCCGGAGACGGCGCTGATTGACGTGGAAGTCGAGGTGGGCAGGGACACGGTGATCGAGCCGGGCGTGCAGTTGCTGGGCAAGACGCGGATTGCCTCGGGCGTGACGATACAGACGGGGAGCGTCATCTTGGATTCCGATGTGGACGAAAACGCAATGATTCGCCAGCACTCGATCATCGAGCAGAGCCGAATCGGCGCGCGCACGATCGTGGGGCCATTCGCACATCTTCGCGAACGGGCGGAATTGCAGGAGGGCGCGCGCGTGGGGAACTTCGTAGAAGTGAAGAAGAGCGTGCTGGGCGAAGGCGTCAAGGCGATGCATTTGAGCTATCTGGGGGATGCGAGCATC
Organism: Candidatus Acidiferrales bacterium; assembly: GCA_035934015.1. Classification (NCBI taxonomy): domain Bacteria; kingdom Pseudomonadati; phylum Acidobacteriota; class Terriglobia; order Candidatus Acidiferrales; species Candidatus Acidiferrales bacterium. The sequence continues at coordinate 86,218 of DASYYH010000008.1, read as the reverse complement.
GGACGAGAGACGAACGTGGGAGCGGGAACGATCACCTGCAATTACGATGGTGCGAAGAAGAACCCGACGCGCATCGGCGAACGTGTTTTTGTCGGCAGCAACTCGGCGCTTGTGGCGCCCATCACGATCGGCGACGGCGCGTACATTGCCGCTGGATCTACGGTGACGGAGAACGTGCCCGCCGACGCGCTGGCGATCGCCCGGGGACGGCAGGTCAACAAACCCGGATGGGCTGCGGAACGCCGGAAGAAAATGGCAGATTCCAACTCGAATCCGACGGCGACTTCTGCCTCTTCTCGAAAAAGTGCGAAGCGATCGAAGAAAGCGGCACGCAAGAGGAAGTAAATTCGAGCAATGGGCCAGTTTGAATTTTGCCTTCCTGCGTCACGATTCAGAAAATTCAAACGGACTCGCTATTTAAATTCTCTCCTGTGAGCCCACGCGGCTCGTCAATTAGCTCAGATTTCGAGTCTGAGCAGTACCCGCCCGATGTGTTAGAATCGGTGTGGGAGAATCCAAACGATGAAATTCGGCGTCGTAGTGTTTCCGGGCTCGAATTGCGACGAGGACGCGTGTCACGCCGCTGGCGCTGTGCTCGGGCAACACGTTGAATATCTCTGGCACGCCTCCGAGGATATCTCCGGCTGTGATGCGATCATTCTCCCGGGGGGCTTTGCGTACGGCGATTATCTTCGCACCGGGGCGATTGCGCGTTTTTCTCCGATGATGCGCGCAGTGGAGCGGTTTGCGCGCGGCGGCGGGCTCGTGGCCGGATTCTGCAATGGATTTCAAGTTCTGCTCGAGGCCGGCATGCTTCCTGGAGCGATGCTACGCAATCGCGATCTGCGCTACATCTGCCGGCATGTTTACATCCGAGTTGAAAACACGGATTCGCCCTTCACCTGCGCCGCGCGGAAAGGGCAAGTGCTGAAGATTCCGATTGCGCACGGCGAAGGAAATTACTTCTGCGATGCGGAAACGCTCAAGGAACTGGAACGCAACGGACGAATTCTTTTCCGCTATACGACCGAGGACGGGCGACTGGACGATACGGCAAATCCGAACGGCTCGCTCGATGCCATCGCAGGAATCTGCAACCGCGAGCGCAACGTGATGGGCATGATGCCGCACCCCGAGCGCGCAGTGGAGGCGGCGCTGGGGTCGGCGGATGGGCTTGTTATTTTCCGCTCCATGGTCGAAGCGATGACTAACAGGCTTGCGCATTCCGCCAAGAGCGGAGCCGAGGTCAAGGACTCGGTGCCGGCCTAGCGTCGTGCATTCCTCAGGAGGACATTTATGAGACGCCAGAACTCTTTGTGCTCGATTCTTGTCCCGGTCGCGCTCTTGGCGATTTCACCAGCGACGCGAGCGCAGTCCGCCGCATCTCCCGACTGGCAGGCGCTGCAGCGCGAGGCTGTCGAAAAACTTTCCGATTATATCCGCGTGAACACGACGAACCCGCCAGGGAATGAAGTCCGCGCCACAGATTGGTTTGCGAAAATTTTCAAAGCGGAGGGAATACCCTACGAAATCGCGGAATCGGCGCCAGGGCGCGGAAACATCGTTGCGCGACTGAAAGGAAGCGGCACGGAGTCAGCGCTTATCCTCGTCAACCACATGGATGTCGTGCCGGTGAGCCGGTCACACTGGACCGTGGATCCGTTTGCGGGAATTGTACGCGATGGGTATCTGTGGGGCCGTGGGTCGATTGATATGAAGTCGCTGGGCATCGTCGAGCTGCTGACATTTCTTGAATTGAAGCGGCTGAATGTGCCGCTGCGCCGCGACGTGATTTTCCTTGGCACCGCGGACGAAGAAGCAGGCGGCGTGTATGGCGCGGGGTGGGTGGTGAAGAATCGTCCGGAATGGATCAAAGGCGCCGGCTTCATGCTTACCGAAGGCGCAGGCTCGCTGGCCGATGATTCGGGAAAGGCGATTTACTTTGGCGTTGGACCGACGGAAAAGACGCCAGCGTGGCTGCGGCTGATCGCCACGGGACGTTCGGGGCATGCGTCCATCCCGATTCCCGATTCGGCGCCGAACCATCTGATTGCTGCGCTCGACAAGCTCCGGCAGTACAGACCGCCCCTTGAATTGACGCCGCCGGTAGAGGCCATGCTGCGGAGCCATGCGCCTTACGAGCAGGAACCGTGGCGCACGCGACTCGCGGACCCGAAGAAATTCCTGGCTGAGCCTGACGCATATGATTTGCTCGAAAAGCGGCCCGATATCCTGGCGCGGCTCACGAACACGATTTCGATCACGAGCCTGCAGGGTTCGAACAAGACGAACATCATTCCGTCGGAGGCACGCGCGGAACTGGATTGCCGTCTTTTGCCGGGATGGACGATTGACCGCTGGGTTACGCAGATTCGCAGCATCATCAACGATCCGACAATTCGGATCGAAGTGATTTTGAATTTCCCGCCGGCGACATCGTCGACGGACACGCCGTTTTTTGCCTCGATTGAAAAAGCGGTGCACGAACTCGATCCGGGTGCGGGCGTGGTGCAGACTGTGGATGCGGGTTTTACGGACTCGCATTATTTTCGTGACAAAGGAATCGTGAGCTACGGCTTCGAGCCTTTCGCGCTGATGGATGCCGATGATGAGCGCGTTCATGGCGACAACGAACGCATTCCGGTGAAAAGCTATACGGACGGCGTACATCTTCTCTGGAATATTGTTTACGACTTCGCGAGTGCAAAATAGGACTGCGGGATGATCGAGACGGAAACGAAAATTACGGCAGAAGTGGCTGCTGAGCATGGCCTGACGGCGGAAGAGTTTGCGCGCGTACAGAAAATCCTGGGGCGCGATCCCTCGTTCACGGAACTGGGCATCTTCAGCGTGATGTGGAGCGAGCATTGCTCGTACAAATCGAGCAAAGTTCATTTGAAGCGGCTGCCGACGACAGGCTCGCGCGTTGTGCAGGGGCCGGGCGAAAACGCGGGAGTCGTGGATATCGGCGACGGGCTTTGCGCCGTTTTCAAAATCGAATCGCACAATCATCCGAGCTTCGTTGAACCGTTTCAAGGAGCGGCGACAGGCGTGGGCGGGATTCTGCGCGATATTTTTACGATGGGCGCGCGGCCGATCGCGGTGCTCGATTCGCTGCGATTTGGACCGCTGACCGCGGCCGGGAGCGTGTCCGCAGCGGAAGCGGCGAGGAACCGGCGGATTTTCGATGGCGTGGTGAGCGGCATCGGATCCTACGGGAACTGTTTTGGCGTGCCGACGGTGGGCGGCGAAGTGGAATTCGAACCGTGTTACTCGAGCAATCCGCTGGTGAATGCACTGGCGCTGGGGATTGCGCACCGCGACGAGCTTTTCTTCGCGCGGGCGCGCGGCGCGGGCAATCCGGTGATTTATGTCGGCGCGAAAACGGGACGCGATGGAATTCATGGCGCTTCGCTGCTGGCGTCGGCAGAATTCAGCGAGGAATCGCGGCAGAAGCGGCCCAATGTGCAGGTGGGCGATCCTTTCTTGGAAAAATTACTGCTGGAAGCATGCCTCGAAGTGATGCGCACGGGAGCGGTGGTGGCCATTCAGGACATGGGCGCGGCAGGATTGACGAGCTCATCCTGCGAGATGGCTTCGCGCGGAGGGATGGGGATCGAAATTGAGCTTTCGTGCGTGCCGCAGCGCGAGTCGGGCATGACTCCTTATGAAATCATGCTCAGCGAATCGCAGGAGCGCATGCTGCTGGTGGCGCAGCGCGGGCGCGAAGCCGAAGTGTTCGAAGTTTTCAACAAGTGGGGACTCGATGCGGTGGAAATCGGGCGCGTGACGGATGATGGCAAATTGCGCGTGCTGGAAAACGGACGCGTTGCGGCGGAAATTCCCGCGCATGCGCTCGCAGAGGAAGGACCGGTTTATCGCCGGCCGATGGCTCCGTTTCAGGTACCGGAATCGTCCGCACCGTTAGTTGAATTCGCCGCCGCGGGCACGGACCTAAACGAAAATTTTCGCAAGCTGCTGACCTCCCCCGCGATCGCCTCGAAGCGCTGGATTATCGACCAGTACGATCACATGGTGCGCACGAACACGCGCGTCTTTCCTGGCGCAGGAGATGCAGCGGTACTTCGCTTGAAAGGATCAAAGCGCGGACTGGCGCTCGCGACCGACGGAAACGGACGCTGGTGCCAGCTTTCGCCGCGGACCGGCGCAATGCACGCGGTGGCCGAGGCGGCGCGGAATGTCGCCTGCTCCGGCGCGCGGCCCGCGGCCGCGACGAATTGCCTGAATTTTGGGAATCCCGAAAAACCGGAAATTATGAGCCAGTTCAGCGAAGCGATTGACGGAATCGCGGAGGCTTGCCGCGCGCTCGACGTGCCAATCACAGGCGGGAACGTCAGCTTCTACAACGAGACGCTGGGCCGGGGAATTTATCCGACGCCGGTGCTGGGCGTGCTGGGGATACTGGAAGACGCGGATTGCGCGCTGGGGATCGGTTTCCAAAGCGAGGGAGATGCGATTCTCTTGCTGCAAGGCGGGACGGCGAAGCGCGGAGAGGGCGAATCGCGGCGGGAGTTTTCGTCTTCTGAATATGCCAAGGCGATTTATGGGGTCGTGGCGGGCGCGCCGCCGCAGATTGATCTCACCGCAGAAAAAAGACTGATTGATTGTCTGGTCGCGCTTGCGGTGGAGCACGCCATCGAGTCGGCGCACGACGTGAGCGACGGAGGACTGGCCGTGACGCTTGCGGAGTGTTGCTTTGCGGGCCGCGATAATCTGTCGGCCGACGTGGCGATCCAAGACGGCGATGCGGCAGAGTTTGCGCTCTTTGAAGAGTCGGGCGCGCGGGCTGTTGTCTCCGTGAGAGCAGAGTTGCTTGCCCGCGTCATGGACATTGCGGCACAATACAAGGTGGAAGCACAGCCCATCGGCAAAGTCACACGCGGCGAGTTCCGCATCCGAGTGAATGGCCAGCCGCAAATCCGGGGGGCGATGGACTCACTTCGGCAAGTCTGGACCGGCGCTCTCGAGCGCGCGCTTCACGGAAATTGAGTCTGAACAAAAAATGAACTCCCTTATCCAAATCGGCCGAAGTCTCAGCGACGATCACTTCCATGACGAGTGCGGGATTTTTGCGATTTTCGGCGAGGAAGAGGCGGCGAAACTGACGTATCTGGGACTCTATGCGCTGCAGCATCGCGGACAGGAGTCCGCGGGCATCGCAGCGACCGATGGCGTGCAATTTCACGTCGAGCGAGGGATGGGGCTGGTGCAGGATGTTTTCGCGCCGGAGGTGCTAGCGCGCCTGCCGGGAACAGCGGCGATCGGGCACACGCGCTATTCGACAGCCGGCGACACGACACTGACGAATGCGCAGCCACTGTCGAGCGAGTGCAACAAAGGGAAGCTGGCGCTGGCGCACAATGGCAATTTGACGAATGCGCTCGAACTGCGGCGTACGCTCGAGCATAAGGGTTCGATTTTTCAGACTACGAGCGATACCGAAGTCATCCTGCATCTGATCGCGCGGAGCAAAGCGGGAAATTTGCCGGGTGCGATTGCCGATGCATTTGGGCAGGTGGAGGGGGCGTATTCGCTTTTGATTCTGACGCGCGATGAGGTTTTCGCGGTGCGCGATCCGCGAGGGTTCCGGCCGCTGGCGCTCGGGCGCCGGGGTGATTGCTGGACCGTGGCATCGGAAACGTGCGCGTTCGATTTGATCGGCGCGGAATATGTGCGCGATGTCGAGCCGGGTGAACTGCTGCGAATTTCGCGGAGCGGAATCGAATCCATCCGCTTCGCGCCGGAAAAATTACACCAACATTGCATTTTCGAGCATGTCTATTTTGCGCGGCCCGACAGCCTGGTTTTTGGCCGGCCTGTGAATCCGACACGCGAGCGACTGGGACGATTGCTGGCGCGCGAGCATCCGGCGATTGCGGACATGGTCGTGCCCGTTCCGGATTCTGGCGTGCCTGCGGCGATTGGCTACGCCGCGGAGTCCGGGATTCCTTTTCGCATGGGATTGATCCGCAATCATTACATCGGGCGAACGTTCATCGAGCCGGAACAAGAGATTCGTGATTTTGGCGTGCGGCTGAAGCTGAATCCTGTGCGCAGGCTGCTCGAAGGTCAGCGCGTGGTGCTGATTGACGATTCGATCGTGCGCGGAACGACGAGCCGGAAGATTGTGCGCATGATGCGCGAGGCCGGCGTGGCCGAAGTTCACATGCGGATCAGCTGCCCGCCCACGGTCTCACCTTGCCATTACGGTATTGACACTCCGACACGCGACGAGCTGATCGGCTCGCACAATTCCGTCGAGCAGATCCGCGAATTCATCGGCGCGGATTCGCTCGGCTATCTTTCACTCGAGAGCCTGCGCGCCGCCGTGGAAGATACCGACGGGAAATTTTGTACTTCCTGTTACACGGGCGTTTATCCGACCGAGGGAGTGCAACTGGAAGTGGAGGCGCACCGTGGCTGCTGAAAAACGCGCATCCGAAAACACGGAAACGCAGAGACCACAGCGAACGACGATGCAGAAAGTGCTGCGCGAGGTTCTTTCGTGGGTGTGGCTGCTTCTGGCGCTGTTTGTCGTCGAAGGCGCGGTGGCGCAGAGCCGGTTGATTCCAAGCGGCTCGATGGAAAACACGATATTGGTAGGCGACCACATCGTGGTCAGCCCGTTCGGATACTCGCTTTGCGTTCCATATACGGAATTGCACGTACCACTGTGGCGCAACCCCAAGCGGCAGCAAATTATCATCCTTCAATCTCCGGTGAACGGCACGGAGGACTTGATCAAGCGCGTCATCGGCATTCCTGGAGATCGGATTCAGATCGAGCATGGGCTTGTTTATGTGAACGGGAAGAAATTGAAAGAGCCGTACGTCTTGCGCGATCCATCCGACAGCGACGGCGCTCTAGAGAATTTCCCGCCAACAGGAGATCCGTTATTTCAAAACGGCCTGACGCCACAATGGGCCGCCACGATGCACAAATATGTGGTGAATGGCCAGATCGTGGTGCCTTCGGGGGATTATTTCGTGATGGGCGACAATCGCGGGGATTCCTACGACAGCCGATTCTGGGGATTCGTGCCGCGAAGAAATATTATCGCCGAACCGCTGTTTATTTTTATGTCCATCAACGCTTCCGAAGATGCCTGGCAGCCGGGCCATGTGGGAGAGCGTATCGACGCGTATCTGAATATTTTTCTGCATCCGAGCGAAGTTCGCTGGGGACGCTTGTTCCACACGCTGTAGAAAGTTCGGAGGTGTGATTGGGAGCGGATAAATCCAAACGCAGGAAGACCAAACCGCAAACAAGTCCTTCTTCGCAGACAACCCACGACAAAATCCGTCGTGAGATCATTTCCTGGGTCTGGGTGATTCTTGCGTTTCTATTCATCGAAGCATTCGTGATTCAAGCGCGCGTGATTCCGAGCGCGTCGATGGAAAATACGATTTTGATCGGCGATCATCTTATCGTCAGCCTTCTTGGATACGATGCGGGAATTCCGTTTACGGAGCATCACATCGCACTATGGCGCAAGCCGAAGCGACAGCAGATCATCGTCTTTGAAGCGCCTCCGCAAGCCGCTGCCGGAGAGGATTTCATCAAGCGAGTCATCGGGCTGCCGGGCGATACGGTGGAAGTGCGGCGGGGGGCAGTCTACGTGAACGGGCAGAAACTGAACGAGCCATATCTGAATCCGCGGCCAAACCCGGACGCGCCTGCGGAGAACATGGGGCCGTTCCACGTGCCGGCGAACGAATATTTCGTGATGGGCGATAATCGCGATGATTCCAATGACAGCCGATTCTGGGGCTACGTGCCGCGCGCGAATATCATTGGGACGCCACTCTTCATTTACATGTCCATCAGAGCCCCAGAAGAAGTCTGGGAACCGGGGCACATCGGCGAACGGCTGGGAACCTATTTGCGCATCCTCATTCATCCCGGAGAGATGCGCTGGAAGCGATTGTTCCATACATTTTGAGGCCATCCTCTGCAGAGAGCAGGGCGAAATCCATGCGCTACGCCGACGCCGGAGTTGACATTTCCCGCGCCGAAGAGGCCAAACAACGCATCCGGCATCTGGCTGGCCGGACATTCAATCGCGCGGTTCTTGCGCCCATTGGCGGCTTCGGAGCGCTTTACCACCTGGATCCGAAGCGCTGGCGAAATCCGGTGCTTGTGGCCAGCGCGGATGGCGTGGGGACAAAACTCAAAATCGCGGCGGCAGCCGGAGTGCATTCCACTGTTGGGGCGGACATCGTCAATCACTGCGTGAACGACATCCTGACGCAGGGCGCTCAGCCTCTCTTTTTCCTGGATTATCTGGCGATGGCGCGTGTCGAGCCGAGCGTCGTCGAGCAAATCCTCGATGGGATGAGCCGGGCGGCACGGCAGGCCGGCTGCGCACTGATCGGCGGAGAAACCGCGGAGATGCCGGGAATGTATGCACCCGGCGAATACGATCTCGCCGGCTTCATCGTCGGCGTGGTCGAACGCGGGCACGAGGCTGATTCGCGGCGCGTGAAGCCGGGCGACGTGCTCATAGCGCTGCCCTCGAGCGGGCTGCATACCAACGGCTATTCGCTCGCGCGCAAGCTTGTCTTCGAAGAGGCGCGTCTGAAACCCGATGCTTACGTGGCCGCCATCAGCAACAAAATCGGAGCGGAGCTTTTGAAGCCGCACCGCTGCTACTGGCCGATGCTGAAAAATGTCGTCGGCCGTGGGTGGCTTTCCGGCATGGCGCACATCACCGGCGGGGGAATTCCGGGCAATCTGCCGCGCGTGCTGCCGCGAAATGTTCACGCCGTCATCGAACTCGGCTCCTGGCCGGTGCTGCCGATTTTTCGCTACCTGGCGCAACTGGGAAAGATCGAGACGGACGAGCTATTGCGCACGTTCAATCTGGGCATCGGCATGATTCTTGTCGTGCCGCCGAAAAATCTCAGGAAGATTGAGGCGGAACTGAAGCGGCGGCGCGAGCGATTCTATTGCATCGGCCATGTTGAATCCTCGCCGGCCGGGAAATCGCAAGTCAGCTTTACGGGCACGCTGCCGGTCAGCTGATCTTTGCTGCATGGCGAGAAACGAGCTTGTTTGCAGAGTCGTTTTGCCCCCTGAAAAAATTGTGCTAACGTCACTCGATTATGAGGAAGCGCATTGGCGTGCTGCTCTCCGGCCGCGGATCCAATTTTGAGGCGCTCGCGGAAAGCGTTTCGAGCGGCCACATCCCAAACGCAGAAATCGCTGTGGTCATCAGCCATCGGGACGGCGCGCCGGGCATAGAACGGGCGCGGGCGCGAGGCATTGACGCCAGAGTGATTCCTTCGAAGGGGCTCGAGCGCGACGCTTACGACCGTCAGGTCGTCGCCGTGATGCGCGAAAAAAAAGTGGATTTGGTTTGCCTCGCGGGGTACATGCGCTTACTGTCGCCATATTTTGTAAACGAATATCACGGCCGCATCGTGAATATTCATCCGTCGCTCTTGCCCGCGTTTCCGGGGCTCGAGGCGCAGCGGCAGGCGCTTGAACACGGCGTGAAATTCACGGGCTGCACAGTGCATTTCGTTGATGAAACTCTCGACGCCGGGCCGATACTTTTGCAGGCCGCCGTTCCCGTGCGCGACGATGATACGGCCGAAACGCTTTCCGAGCGTATTCTCGCCGAGGAACATCGGATTTATTCCGAAGCTGTGCGCATCGTGTTGGAAGGACGCTATCGAATCGAGGGCCGCCGCGTGATTATTCTGAATGCGGCGGACGCAGCGAAAAGGCATGTCTGAACGAAGTCACAAATCGGTTGACGAACAGCTCGCCTACCTGCGAAAAGGCGCGGCGGAAATTGTTCCTGAAGCCGGGCTGCGTGAAAAGCTAGAGCAATCGACGAAGACGGGAAAGCCGCTGCGCGTTTACCTTGGCGTCGATCCCACCGCGCCCGATATTCATCTCGGCCACACCGTAGTGCTGCGCAAGCTCAAACATTTTCAAGACATGGGGCACACGGCCATTTTTCTGATCGGCGATTTTTCTGCGATGATCGGAGACCCGACGGGGCAATCGGAAACGCGCCCGCCGCTTTCGCGCGAGCAAGTTGATGCGCACGCCAAAACGTATCTTGCGCAGGTTTACAAGATTCTCGGCCGGGAAAAGACAGAGGTTCGCTACAACAGCGAATGGCTTTCGAAAATGTCAAGTTACGACGTAGTGCGGCTGTGCGGCCATTACCGGCTGGCGCGCATGCTCGAGCGCGAGGATTTTCGGTCACGCCTCGAAAACAATCAGCCCATTTCCGTCCACGAGCTGCTCTATCCGCTGCTGACGGCTTACGACGCCGTGGCGCTCAAATCCGACGTCGAACTGGGCGCCACGGAGCAGAAATTCAACATCCTCGTGCACCGCGACATCCAGCGCGAATATGGTTTGGCGCCGCAGATCGTGCTGACCATGCCGATTCTTGTGGGCCTCGATGGCGTGAAAAAAATGTCAAAGAGCCTGAACAATTACGTCGGTATCACGGAATCGCCGCAGGAGATGTTTGGCAAGTTGATGTCCATTTCCGATGAACTGATGTGGTCTTACTACGAGTTGCTGACGGACCTGGAGGAACGCGTGATTGTGCGGCTGAAGGAAGAAGTTCGTACCGGCGTGCTGCATCCCATGGACGCGAAAATGCAGCTCGCGCAGATGATCATCGCCAATTTTCACGGCGAAGAAGCGGCGCGCGGCGCAAAAGAGGAATTTCAGCGCGTTTTCCGAGAGCGGCAAGCGCCTGAAGAAGTGCCTGTGAAAAAAATGGCTCGCAGCGGGCCAACCCGAGTGTCGGTACTTATCTTCACATCCGATCTCGCGCCGTCGCGCGCTGAAGCTGAACGGCTCATCAAACAAGGCGGCGTGGAGATCGACGGGCAGCGCGTCGACGACGTAAGGAAAGAAGTGGATTTCTCAAAGCCCTGCACGTTTCTCCTGCGAGCCGGAAAAAAGAAATTCCTGCGCGTCATCGTCGAGTAGCTCACAAGCTCCAGGACGCCGCCAAGACAATATTCCGGAGAACGCGCCCTTATCCCCTCGTGAACCCTGGCGGAATTGATTTCTTGCGCGCCAGACGAAGTCTATTGGTGTGCGGCGGCATTGAAGATGTCTCGGTCCGCGAGGCGCCCATCGAGCGTGCCAGGGATCATGGGAGCATTGGCGTCCAAATCGACGCCGCGATCGCGATTGCCTGCGATGGTGATGTTGTTCGAGGTCAAGGTGCGGCCCATCGCTTGATTGAATTGGGCGAGGGCGATTTCATAGTTCGCCTTGACGTTCGATTCATTCAACTTTGCGGCGTTCAGCAACGTAGCATACTGAACGACCAGAAAAGTGTCGGCAGTGCCCAAATTGAACTTATCCATGGTGTAATCGTAGGCCTGTTGCGCGAGATGCGTCGCTTTCACTGCTGCATCAACTTCGGAAGCGTACAGCTTCACTGCGGTAAGAGCTTCATTGACACTGGCGAAAATCGTGCTTTTCTGGCGCTGATCGGCGACCTGATCCTGGCGTTGCACCAAGTGCTGCTCGGCGTTCGTAGCTTGAGCTGAGCGGTTGCGCAGCGGAAGATTGAGGCTCAGGCTGCCGGCATAAGTCGGAGAAAGGTTGTGAAAAATCTGGGAGTAAGCAGAGCTAATCCCTCCTGGAATCGCGGGACCGATGACGCCATTGGGAGTTCCCAGAAAAGTCGGAAGGCCGCCGGAAAGCACGGGATTTCCATTCTGGTCGACGATCGGCTCCGAGGTGATGGGTGAAAATGTTCCGTTGGGAGTGAATGCGCCGGCTGCATTGCCGCTCAAGCCCAGGCTGATGTATTCGCCAGAGAGAGTGAGAGTCGGCAGCAGTGAATTCTTCGTAGCGCGGACATTGTATTCGTCGTTCTGCAAAGTGAGCTTGTCGACCTTCAACTCCGGCCGGTCGGCTGAAGCCTCTTTTTCCGCATCATCCAAAGAGATGTCGGGAGCCTGGGGCGTATCTTCGGGCACCGATGTGGGAACAAGCTCGAGTCCTTTGAGACGAGGATCCGAGGGATCCTTGGTGATGAGCTGGAGAAGGATCTCCTCCTGCACATGTTCATTGACCTGCGCGCCGAGCAGAGCCTGGTTGCTCGCAGCAATCGCCGATTGTGCCGTGACGACATCGCTGGGCGACATGCTGCCAATATTGAGCAGATGCATGTCATCTTCATAAAGCTTTTGATAAGCCGCGACAGCTTGTTGGTCGACATTCACGCTCTGCCTGTTAAGAACGAGGATCCAATACTGTGTCTCGATTTGCGTGATGGAATTGATGATCTGCTCCTCGAATTGGAGCTCGCCAATTTTATTAGTGTTCTTGGATTCGAGAATAAAGCGAATGTGAGGAAGAAAACCGAATCCGTTCAGCAAGGGCTGCGAAACCTCAACCCCAATGCTCGATGTGAGGGCAGGATTGAAAAAATTTGCCGAAGGCGAGCTCGAGGTTCTGTCGTTGTTGAGCTGGATGTTGAACGTGGTCCCGCTGTGCAGCTCTTGAGTGTAACTCAGGTTAAATTGCGTATCGTGCGTAGCCTGCGTGATCGCTCCACCACTGGTGCCCACTCCGCTGGAAAGTGGATTGTTCACGGACTGCGAGTTGTCGCTGATGCTGGTGTTCTCTGTGATTACAGGATCGAAGCTGCCACCCGTGCCCGAGCCGATCACGACGGAACCGAGCGGCGTACCGCCACCTTCCGCGTTAAGCACGTTGGTTTGGTCGATCCAGGGGGTGTATTCGGAGACGGCGATATCCAAGTTGTTTTGCATGGCCAGAGATATGGCGTCCTGGAGGCTGATTTCGAGCTTGCCGTCATGGATCAGATCGTAGATGGTGGGAGCGTTTGTCAGGACGGGCGGGGCCACGGTTATGCTTGTGTAGGGGGCAAAGATATTCGGGAACGAACGCTTGGCCCTGGAATAGTCACGCACGCCAAAGAGACTTGTATACGCCGTGGACGTATACTGAGGCGTGGTTGCGCTCGCCGGAGAAGCGCTTTGTTGCGGCGCGGCTGTCTGGGCAAACGCCGGAACGCCAGTTGCCAGCGTAGCAGTGAGATAGAGGGCAAGAACGATTCGAATCAGCCTTCCGGTCATGGTCATTTCCCCTTTTTTCCAATGGTTTGAAGCATGACTGTATGTATCTCAGAACGATCAATCAGGCAGCCGAGACAGACAATACTTCATCTGGATGGGTGCAAGACGGCAGCCAATCGTATGTGATTGTAATTAAAGGCTTAAGCGGCAATGAACGGCCGGCAAATGTCCGTTAACGGACACAAATAATCCAAGAGCGAACACGTGTTGCGGCTCGGCATGTTTACTCTTGGCCCGGCTACAGGAAATCACATAGCGGGGCCCCTTTTTCAGGCAGAACGTCTTTGCGCTTTCAGGCGTGCTCAACCAAGCACTTGAGGCGCGCGAGCTCGGCGCGGTCGCGCCGCGCGACGGCATGGCGTGTCAGAAGCCAATCGAGGAATTTGAGGATGCGCCCGGGCATTTCGTAACTATCGCGCATGAGGACGCAGGAGCCCGCCGCGGTGGCATCAATTTCCCAGCGCTGCATACCGCGAACGCCATAAGCATCCTGGAACTGCCATTCGAGGACGCGGCCACGCTCGAATTCCGTGACTACCGCGGTATGCGTGACTTCGCGCTTGCCGAGCCGACCTATTAGACGAACCTTGAGGCCACTGCAGAACTCGATTGCACCGCCTTGCACTTCGAATTGCAAATCCATCTCGCGGCCGTACCAGGCGCCCATACGATGCGGGACGAAAAACGCACCGACAATTCTCGCCGGCGCCAAAATTTCTTGCGTGAAAGTCAAATCCGCCATGGGAGGCGATATCTTACCGGACGTGGAGGCGAGAACCAATCTCGGAACACGGCTCGATTGATTGCCGCGAGCGGCGCGCCCGCAAATGCGAACCGCGGTACATGCATTTTGTTCCGCGCTGAGGTACAAAAGAAGGGAGGGAGCCTCGCTTTCTGATGACTGCCAAGAAGAATCGTCCGCCCGGGCCGCGCGGCAAGCCGCTGCTCGGCGTCATGCTAGAACTGCGCAGGCACGGCTTGAATCTCTTCGTTCGCGCCGCGCGCGATTACGGCGACATTGTTTATTTGCCATTGGCCTTCGGGCAAGAGCGCATCCTGCTTAATCATCCTGCTTTCATCGAGCAAGTGCTCGTCGTGCAGCATCAGAAATTCCACAAGAGCGCGATGGCGCAGGCGGCGACGCGGCGGCTGCTCGGAAACGGATTGCTCAACAGCGAGGACGATTTCTGGCGGCGGCAACGGCGGCTCGCTCAGCCGGCATTTCAAAAAACGCGAGTCAACGAGTATGTGCCTACGATGATTGAGCACGCCCGCGCGCACGCGGCGCAATGGCGCGATGGAGAGGTTCGCGATATCGCCGACGAGATGTCGCGGTTGACGTGCGGCATTGCCGTAAAAACGCTTTTCGGGCTGGACATCGGACCGGAAGCCGATCGCGTGGGAGAAAATCTGACGAGCTTGATGCGGCATCAAATCCATCGCGTGCGTTCGCCAATCCGAATTCCGGCGACCTGGCCTACCCCCGCAAACCGGCGCGCCGATGCAGCATTTGCATATCTCGATTCGCTCGTGTATGGAATCATCGAAGAGCGACGCGCACGGGGCGGCGGGGGCAACGATCTTCTCTCGCATTTGATTGCCGCGATGGACGAAGACGGCACACAGATGACTCCGCAACAGTTGCGCGACGAAACCATGACGCTGTTTCTGGCCGGCCATGAAACCACGGCGCTGACGCTGAGCTGGACGTGGTATCTGCTCGCGCAAAATCCTGCTGCGGAAGCGCGCTTGCAGGAAGAACTTGATCGCGTGCTTGGGGGTCGTTCGCCACGGCCGGAAGATTTGGAATCGCTTCCGTATCTCGCCGCAGTCATCCATGAATCGCTGCGGCTTTATCCGCCCGCTTACATCATGGCGAGACTATCGATCGAATCGTTTCAACTGGGAGATTATTCATTTCCCGCGGGCGCAACCATAATTATGTCGCAATGGGTGACGCATCGCGATGCGCGGTATTTTCCGGAGCCGCTTGTTTTTCGGCCGGAGCGATGGCTCGATGGGTTGATTACGCGGCTGCCGGCGCACGCCTATTTTCCCTTCGGGGGTGGGCCGCGGCGATGTATCGGCCAGGGATTTGCGATGCTGGAAGCAGCGCTGGTGACGGCGGAGCTGGCACAAAAATTCAGTTTCGAATTGGAAGCGGGACAAACGATCGTGCCGGAGCCATTGATCACCTTGCGGCCACGCGGTGGAATTCGAATGCAAATCTATCGCCGGGCTGCAGTTCCCCGGGCGCAGGCATCCGTTGCGTCTTAATTCACTTCACAAATTCCGGCTGCTTGCCCTGCGTCCACGGGTCATAGGTCAGCGCGAAATTCACGCGTTCTGTGAGCGGCGGATGATTGAAGATCCAAAACTCGATGAATGGATTCGGGTCGGGATCAGCCAAGTCTACTTCACCGAGAATTTCAAACGCCTGGGCAGCCACCTGGTTGGAGTTCGGGATCAGTCCGTGCGTGACTTCGAGCCCATACTGATCGGCCTGATGCTCAATGTGACGGCTGAAGGTGTTAGTGATCGGAGAGGCCACAAATCCAAGGATCGCGAACCACAAGAGCAATACGGGCAAGGACGCCCAGTCGTCCGGGCCACGGATGCCCCAAGCGCCGCCCCAGCGCGAGAGCAACCAAAGCATCCCGCGAAATCCGAGGTAGAGCAGAACCAAAAGGACAAGCGCGCCAAAAACCAAACCTTTGTATACGTGGCCTAAGACGTAGTGGCCCATTTCATGGCCGAAGACGAACATGGTTTCAGGAATGGTCATTTTCTGGATCGTCGTATCTCAGACGACGACACGCTTCGAAGCGCCGATGCCGGTGACATAGGCGTCGACGGCGTTGGTCTTCTCGCTGGCCTTCATCAGAAACATGCGATCCGGCGGGATATCCATATTCGCGCGATGAACCACCTGCTCAAGCGCGGTGACAAGCTGTGGGTCGGTATTCTGGAGCGGCTCGAACTTGTTGAAGAGAGGATCAATCACCAGCGGGGCCAGGAAAACCAGGAAAACGAGAATCGGCAAAGTGATGACCCAGAAATAAAGCCACCAGCGGCGCGGGCTGTGCCGGATGATGGCGTAGAGAATCCACACGAGAACGATGCCGAGGATGCAACTGATGATTTGGCTTTTAATCCAGTCCCAGGCCCAAGAGTTCCAACCTTGCACGGAAATCCCATAACTGCGTCCGAGCCAGTGGCCGAATATGTCCGGAGGCAATCCGAGCACTGCAATCGTCAACAGAAGCAAAGGAGCGAAAATTAACGCTTGCACAAAGCGATTGTTCACGCGCCCAGCCCAATCGCGATATTTCGGCGCGAGCTGCCAGACGAGCACTAGCAACAACACAATCACGCCCCAGACGAAGCTGACGAAATAAAGAACGTATTGCGCGCGAGAGTACTTCACGGCCTTTTCGTAGAGGTCCGGCGGGAGCGTGTAGGATTTCACTTGAACCGAGGCCTCGCTGGCTGGCTTCTGCGCGGAGACAGGAGGCTGAGTCTGAGGCGCGGGCGCAGCGGCGGAGATGACTGCGGCAGGTTTCGCAAATACGCCCGGAGCAGCGAGCAAGAAAGTAAAGGGAATCAAGGCCAGGGCATTTCGAATCCGGAAGCGAATCATCTTCCCTCCTTGGAGGAGCAAAGCGCGCGAGACAGCCGCATCGTCAGCGGAGTCCGGTGGCGGCATTATGCTTCGAGTTGCGATTGCGTACAAGCGAGTTCCCTGCGGAGCGAGGCCAGAGAAATGGCGGTCGCACGGTGTCGTCGGCAACCATCGAGAGAATAACAACATCTCTCTGAGCCGAGGCAGGAGTAATGCAAGGGGCCATGGCGGCGGCAAGAAAATCGCGGACGATTCCAACAAAAGCCAGGGCATAAAAACTTCGAACCGAGAGAAAAAGATGAAGCATACAAAGAGCAAGATCCTGGGATTGGCTTGCCTTTTCGTTTTATTAGCCGCACCTTCGTGGGCAGCCGGTTCGTGCAGTCTGCCGCAGCTTGCCAACCAGCGCGAGAACGCGGCAACCATTCAACATCTGGAACATGCGTGGTCGATGGCCTTCCTCACAGGAGATACGCAACTTGAGGGCTGTTTGCTGAGTCCGGACTACAGGGAAATTCGCCGCAACGGAGAGTTGAAGTATCTTCGCGACGAACTGGAAATGGCGGCGAAGAATCGCGGCAAAAACCTGAAAATTCCGCGAATCCCTGAAGTCACGGTCATGATCCACGAGAACGTGGCGGTTGCCTACGCGCTATCCAGTTTTACCGCTCCTGACGGCAAGCTGAGGGCAACGAGATCCGCGGATTTTTTCATCTGGAAAGACGGCGAATGGCACGCATTCTTCTCGCAGCAAACTCCCGTGGCCCCGTGAACAAGAACCGGGCCTGATGCGGCGCTTGGAGCAAAAGCAAGAATGGGCGATGGGACAGTTACCTCTTTGGAAGCCTCAGAGGACGCTGGCGCGGTTTTGGCGCGCATTGGGGATTACGATGTACGAGAGGTAATTCGAGGCGCCGCCATGGGATTGGGATATGGAAAAAGTGTTGCGCGGATCGTGGTTTTTGGGCTTTTGAGCTGTCCAGTGGTGATGGCAGGGCAGCAACCGAGCCAATCGGGACAGACATCGCAATCAACCCAATCGGTGCAGTCCACAGCCGATGCTGCACACAAAGACGCCGACCAGAAGAAACAGGCAGCGAAGCCCAAGCCTGCCGTGTGGACAAATGACAATCTGCCTACAAATCCGAACGGAGTGAGCGTGGTGGGGCAGCCTGCCCCTCCGCCGGCACACGCGGACGACAATGGAACGACCTCCAGCGGACCGGGCGCGGCCAAGACCGGTCCGGAAGATGCCAAGCAGATGGCCGCGGATTTGGCGAAGGCCAGGGCGGATCTGGAAGAGGCGAAAAAACAGCTCGGCGTGATGCAGATTGACCTGACAATCCTGCAGCGCCAGCACAAGCTCGATTCCGACACATACTACGGGCAAACGAATTTCGCGGCGGACACACAAGGCAAGGCCAACCTCGACTCCGAAAAAGCGGCAATCGGAAGCAAGACAAATGACATTCACTCGCAGGAACAAAAAGTCTCCGCGCTACAGGATGTGGTTCAGACGCTGACGAAGAAGCAGAACGCTGCGAATTCGGATACAAATCCAAAATCCTAGAGCCATTTCAAGTTCAGTCTGCGGCCCACATTCCGTTGCGGCAAGGTTTGTTCACGCACGTACTCGTCCTCATTTTGGGCAGTCCAAAGGAATACTCTCGCGCTGGACATGGCGCAGTTTTCTGTGAAAGAATTCCCGGCACTAGGCGGTTTTGCCAAGCCGCGGAGACGGCGCCGCGAATGCTGGCGCGCTCGAACAGCTCCCCGGCAAGAGCAAGACACCCAGGAATTCACGGGAAGAGGAGCAGGACAGTTGGCACGAGAACAGGGTGTGGTGAAGTGGTTTAACGCGGCCAAGGGGTACGGATTCATCCAACGGCAGTCGGGCGAAGATGTTTTTGTCCACTTCTCAGCTATCCAAATGGACGGATACAAATCGCTGAACGAGGGCCAGCTCGTGGAATTTGAGGTGAAACAAGGGCCCAAGGGGTTCCAGGCCGAAAGCGTAACAAAGGTCTAGGCGCGCGCAGCTTTGCCTTCGGCGCTTGTATGGCGATGGCGCTCGAAGAAGAAGGTCGGAACGTTCCCGCGCATGACAACCCGCAGTGCCAGTGTGTTCTGTGCTACGATAAAGACTGCGAATTCTAGCAGGAGATGACGAGTGGCGAAGCATATTTCACGTCAGGAATTGAAGACGGATCAGGTTCAAGAGGCGCTGTCACACAGCGCCGAAGCGGTATTGTCGCACAAGACGGCGCTGATCTACGGGGCGCTGATTGTTATCGTCGTTGGCGGAGCGATTTTCGGCTGGAGATTCTATACGCAACGGCAGACCGTGAAAGCGGCGGCGGGATTCAGCGACGCGATGCAGGTTTTCCAAGCGCCGGTCATTGGCGCAGGCCAGGCGCCGGAACCGAACCAGATCAGCTATTCGGATTCCGCGAAAAAATATCAAGACGCGCTGAAGAAATTCCAAGATGTTGCCAGCCATTACGGAAATACACGACCCGGACAACTGGCGCACTATTACGCGGCGCTGTGTTTCGAACGCCTGAATCAGGACGCACAGGCAATCAGTCAGCTCTCCTCAGTGCAGAACAGCCCGGACCAAGACTTCGCGGCCATGGCGCGGTTTGAACTGGCGCAGATATATGATCGCGACGGCAAAGGCGACCAGGCAGTACAGTTATACAATGAGCTTATGAAAAACCCTTCGGTACTCGTGCCTGAGCCTGAAGTGATGCTGGCGCTGGCGCAGCATTACCGGCAGACGAATCCGGCGCAGGCCGCGAAGCTGTATAACCAGATCAAAGCGCAATACCCCGATTCAGGCGCCGCGGATCAGGCTGATCAGCAATTGGCGCTCATTCCCGCAGGCAAGTCCTAACGTCAACCGAGCCCGACTCACGAAATCAGTGCCAACAGGCGCCGAGCCTGCGACTTCTGCGTTTTCAGCGACGACTCGGCGAGATCAAAAAATCATTGCGTCGCCGGCAGGTAAATCTCCGATGGCGCCAGTAGCTTGACGTGCGCAATCTCGGTGCGCACTTTGAGTTGATGATCATCGCCTTTTTTCGTCGGCGCGGGGCGGAAGGTCAGAAGGTATTGCTGGCTCAGCATTGCATTGAGGTCGCGGAAAAAAGACTGAAATGAGACGGCCGTGCCGCTGCCCTGAAAAAACGAATAGCCGCCCGTGTCGGTGGTCAACTGGTTCAGCGAGCCCTGGCCATTCAGATTCAGGACTTCGCTGCGCGCCTCCAGCCCCGCCGCTCTTACGAAAATACTGAAGATCGTGACATTGGCATTCTGGGCCGCTTGAGTGGCATGGTCGAGCGCAGGATTCTGCCACGGCGCAGTGTCGTGAAATCCATAGGTCGGGTCAATTCCGTCGCTAAGTAAGAGAACTTCGCGGCGCGGCGCATTGCCTGGCCAATGCTTGATGAGGTCGGCGAGAGCCTCGTAGATGCTGGTCATACCGGCGGCAGCGCCCATGGTGATATGCAGTGAATTGATGACCTCTTCTCTGTTGGCTGTGAATGGAGTGCGCAGATCAGCCGCGCCATTCATGGCATAGGCGACGGCGACGGTGGAATTTGAGGGCAAGGCACGAATAAAGGATGCGATTTCGTTGAAATGCGAGCCGAGCCTTGTGCTCGTGTCCTGGTCAATGAGGATAATGAGTTGGAGCTTCGAATCGGGAGTGTTGGTTGGAACCCAATCCACGATCTGTGCCTTCTTGCCGTTTTCGCGGAATAAAACATCTTGCTTCCCCAGCGCGGGGGCAGCTTCGCCGGATTTCGTGGACATCGCCGTAACAGTTATTTGCGCGAGGCCTGGGGCAGCTGGCTGAGAATCCTGAGCAAAGAGCGGAGCAGCGAATAGCAGTCCGGACAGAAAAACCAACACGAAATTGAGGATGCGCGGTTGTTTCTTCATGTTCAGTTCACCTCGATCGATGTATATCGCAACGTATATTCTTCCAGGAATTTAGATGAGAATTCCCCAAGTTTAGATAGCTGTAGACGCACTTGCCGCCACAACGGGCGGCACTCGCGCTCGAATCGGAAAACCAGCGCAGGCAAGGCAGGCTCACCTTGCACACTGGGCCGCGAATGTATAATCTGCGGAGCTTATGTCAGGCGAGAGCCCCAAACCGGCACGGAATTTTGGCCTCGAACGTGAGATAGAAATTTATCAACGGGGTGCGGCGGCGAAGCGGCTTTCCATACCAATTTCGCTGTCTCTGCTGGAAAAGAAGGCCAAAGAAATTATGGACCCGCGCGCGTATGACTACGTTGCCGGAGGAGCAGGCGGCGAAAATACGATGCGCGCGAATCTGGAGGCTTTCTACCGCTGGCGCATCGTCCCGCGAATGTTGCGCAATGTTTCGGTTCGCGATATGAGCGTCGAACTTCTGGGAGCGAAACTTCCCGCACCTGTCCTCCTCGGCCCCGTCGGCGTGCAAGGCATCATTCACAGCGAGGCGGAAGTCGCCTCGGGGCGTGCTGCAGCGTCGCTTGGCCTGCCTTTTGTGCTAAGCACAGTTTCCTCGCGTCCCCTGGAAGAAGTGGCGCAGGCGATGGGTGCGTCGCCGCGGTGGTTTCAGCTCTACTGGGGCAAGAATTCGGAATTGACGGCGAGCATGCTGCAGCGCGCCGAACGAGCTGGGTATTCGGCGCTGATCGTGACGCTGGACACGTCGATGCTTGGTTGGCGGGAGCGCGACCTGGAGCGCGGCTACTTGCCATTCATGCTGTGCGAAGGGCTCGCGAATTATTTCACAGACCCTGTGTTTCGAGCGGCGTTGCGCGAGCCTCCAGAAAAAAATCCTCCGGAAGCCGTGCGGCTGTGGCTGAGCATCTTCACGAATACGGCGGTAACGTGGAGCGACGTTGCCTTTCTGCGAGGGCAGACGAAACTCCCGATCCTGCTCAAAGGCATCCTGCACCCGGATGACGCCTTGCGCGCGATCGATTGCGGCGCGAGCGGCGTGATTGTTTCAAATCACGGCGGCCGGCAGGTTGATGGTGCGATTGGCGCGCTCGATGCGCTTCCTGGTGTGGTTGAAGCAGTTCGCGGCAAAATTCCCGTGCTATTCGACAGTGGCATTCGCCGCGGTGCGGACATAATGAAAGCGATTGCTCTCGGCGCGCGCGCGGCGCTGGTCGCGAGACTATACATCTGGGGGCTTGGCGTGGCGGGCGAAGCTGGTGTACGCGATGCCGTGCTCAATCTGCTCGCGGATTTTGATCTGTCGATGGCGCTGAGCGGATTCGTATCTCCGCGTGAGCTTTCGCCGGCTGCGCTAGTGCGCGGAGATGACGAAAGCTGCAGAACTCTCCGCGGATAAAAACAACCGAATCCCTCGAAATGATGCGATAGCGATCCGCGTTGTAAAGAGCCGCTTTTTCAGAAGTCACTCAAGACAGCGAGAGGATTTCAATCGAACTCGCGCTTTGGCGAGGCCTGATCCGCGCCGACACGGCCGATAGTAATTTCGGCGCGAGAATAGTTTTCAGCGCGAACCGGTGCACCCGCCAATCGGCGCAGCATGGCGATTTGCCCGACGTGCGTTAGCGAATCGGCGATAGGACCCTGGAACAGCCTTTCGACAGGCGCATTCGGCGATGAATCAGAGGCGAGACAATCATCGAATTTCTTGAGCGCTGCAAAAAATCGTTCGGAGCCTTGCGCCCAAGGCATCGGCGCAGAATTGTGCCATTCCTCTTTTCCCGTGGCCATGGAAACACCCCAATCGATGAGGTCGCAGAGATGCGCCAGAATTTGGCCAGGAGTGCGCGTCGTTTCAGAAACACGAAATTCGGCGAAGTTTTCAGGTGCGCCGCGAAGCGCTTTTCCGGCTCGATACGCCAGAGTAGCCAAGGTAAGCCGCAAGAGTTGACGCTTTGCGTCCATATTTCACGGCGCACTTCTTGAGGGCGCCTGCCGGAATCCTATCACGAGCTTGACGGACAGAACGAAGGCGACTGCAACTCCTAAGGCCGAGGGGCCAGCGTCCGGCGGGTCCCCCACCCTGTACTTCCGGGCAAGTATTAGCAATTTCGCAACTTACGCGCCGCTGTATTGAAAGGCCCCAACCCGTATGCTAGATTCGCAAATTAGCTGAATTTTAGGATGACGACGCCAAAAATCACCGACGCGAACCGGCCAAAGATCAATAAAGTAGAGGTCTACTGGCATACGGTTACATACCGCACAGTACTTCTCTACGTTCTCGCATTCTTCATTCTGTTTGCCGCCGCAGGCTACCTGGTCTTCCCCGATTCTTTTGCCGGACTCGTGCGGCACATCACCAAGGTGTTGGAGCCGAAAGACACAAGCGCGAGCGCGACGAATATGCGCGGCGCGCGATTTGTGAACCTCGACGGAAAAGTTGAAGTGAAGCGAGTGAATTCCGTGCAGTGGACAACTGCGGACTACTCACTGACGCTTGAGAAAGGCGACTTGATCCAAACGGGACCAGACGGCGTGGCGCGCATTGCGTTCGCAGACGGTACGACGTATACCGTGCAAGCTGATACGCTCGTGACCGTTGAGGAGATTTTCGTGCCGCAGAATAGCGCATCGAGCGTTGGTATGCATATCAGCTCCGGTGCGGTGGACCTGACGACAGGAACCTGGCAGATTCCAGGGTCGAAAGCGGAAGTTTCATTTCAGGATGCTGTTGCATCGCTGCATGAGAACAGCCGCGCTGACGTGAGAACGGACCCCGGCACAAAGCAAAACCAGATTACTGTGGCGGCCGGCGCGGCGGAAGTGCAGCATGATGGCCAGCAGGTGCAGGTGACGCAATGGCAGCGCGCATCATTCACGGGAAGCGGACCCATCACCAAGACGGACGTTCTGGCGCCGCCGAATCTGGTCCAGCCTGTGAATCTACAGCCAATTATTGTGGCTGATCCGAAAACCACGCCGATTCGATTTGAATGGCAGGCCGTGGATTCAGCGCACGAATACGAACTGGAAATCGGCGACACATCGATGTTTAATCGTGTGCTCGCGGATAAGCGGACAACGGACACGGCCGTGGAAGTCACCGGATTGCCCGCCGGAGAATATTTTTGGACCGTGAAGGCCATTGACGCCAAAGGAACGGAAAGCGAGCCGGCGGGAGCTTCCAAGTTTACTCTGGTGGAGCAGGACAAAGAGCAGAGTATGCTGCTGGAAGTGGACGATATCGAATTCCACGGCAAGGTTGTCGAAGTGATTGGGCGCACGGAGCCTGGGTCCGCACTGATTATCGATGGCGAGCCGGTGGCGGATATCGAGCCCGATGGAACATTCCGGCACTTCACGCAGCCGATGACGTCGGGGCCGCATGTCATTGTGATTACGGGACAAGATCGCAGAGGCGGCACAGGGATTGTCCGCAAGGCGATCGTCGTTCCATAGCATTGGCATCGAAAAGGTAAAGCGCATCGCGAGCAGCAGCGGTTCGTGGGCGGGGGAAGCAGGGCACGAGGGGGTTCATGAAAAACGGATATTCGATGAGATCGGTGTTTAGTCTTTTTTCGTCCGACCTCGCAATCGACTTGGGAACGGCGAACACACTCGTGTTTGCCAAAGGCAAAGGCATCGTGGTGAACGAGCCTTCGATTGTTGCGATCAACAAGAACAACGCGGAAGTCGTTGCCGTGGGCAAGGAAGCCAAGGAAATGCTCGGCCGTACACCCGGCAACGTGGTCGCAATCAAGCCGATGAAGGACGGCGTTATCGCCGACTTCAAAGTCACGGAAAAGATGCTCACGTATTTCATTCAGAAGGCGCATAACCGCCGTGTGCTGGTGCATCCGCGCATCGTCATCGGCGTGCCGAGCGAGATCACACCGGTGGAAAAACGCGCCGTGCAGGATTCGGCGTACCGGGCGCGAGCGAGCGAAGTCTACCTGGTCGAACAGGCCATGGCCGCGGCGATCGGCGCGGGACTGCCAATCGAAGAGCCCTCCGGCAATATGGTGGTGGACATCGGCGGCGGAACAACGGACATTGCGGTGATTTCGATGAGCGGAATCGTGTATTCGCGGTCGGTGCGCGTGGCCGGCAATGAAATGGACGAAGCCGTGATGCACTACCTGAAGCGAAAATACAATTTGCTCGTTGGCGAACGAACAGCGGAGCAAATCAAGATTGAAATCGGCTCGGCGTATCCCCTGGAAAAGCCGCTGACCTTGGAAGTGAAAGGCCGGAACCTGATCGAAGGCGTGCCGCGCACGGTGACCATTGATGACAGCGAAATCCGCGAAGCGCTATCCGAGTGCATCGCGACAATCTTGAATGCGATTCGCGTGGCGCTGGAACGTACGCCTCCTGAGCTTTCCGCGGATATTAGCGACCGCGGTATCGTGCTTACCGGCGGCGGCGCGCTGATCAAGAATCTGGACAAGCGCATTCGAGAAGAAACGGGGTTGCCCGTTTCCATTGCCGATGACCCGCTTGCGTCCGTCGTGCTGGGCACCGGCAAAATGCTCAGCGATTTCCGGCTGCTGCGCCTGGTATCGATCGATTAGCGAGCGGCAGGCAAGAGAACGTAAGCTAGTTTTGGGGATGGCGCTGAGTTCACGAAGGAACGCAGCGCCACCCGCGGAATTGAGATTTCGCGACTTTTAAGTTTCGAGGTTCCAGCCCTAAGCCTCTAAAAAATTATGGATGTCCCTGCCCGCCACCGGCCGCTGGTTCTCCTTGTCGCTGTAACTCTGGCGCAGGTGCTGTTGCTTGCTTTTCAGGTCAAGCAGACGCGAGGCGAACGCCACGTGCTGCTGATTCGCGTTTGGTCCATCGAGCTGCTGACGCCCTTGCAGCGCGCGGGCACTTATGGCATTTCGAAAATCGCGGGCGTCTGGTACGGTTACATCGACCTGCGCCACGCGCACACGGAAAACCAGCAACTCACTCAGGAAGTCGAACAGCTTCGCCTGAAGAATCAGGAGCTCGAAGGCCGTTCCGCCGAGGCGGAGCGTCTCTCGCGCTTGCTCGGCTTCCGGCAAGCGAATGCCAGCATAGCGATGGTCGCGGCTGAGGTGATTGGAGCCGGCGCGGATTCCACCAGCGAGACGATATTCATCAATCGGGGAGCGCGGGAAGGAATCCGCAAGAACATGGCAGTCATCACACCCGATGGAGCAGTGGGCAAAATTTTCGAGGCGCTTTCCTCCACTTCGCAAGTGCTGCTCATCAGCGACAAAGAGAGCGGCGTTGGCGCACTGCTGGCCAACACACGAACGCATGGAGTGGTCAAAGGAACCGGCGATCCATTGCTTTGGATGGACTACGTCACCAGTGACGAAAAAGTGCCGGACGGAGAAAAGGTCCTGACTTCCGGAGAAGACCGCATCTTTCCCAAAGATATTCCGGTTGGCACCGTCGTTTCGACGAAATCCGGATTGCCATTTCAAACCATTGAAGTGCAGCCGGCGGCGCATCTCGACAGACTGGAAGAAGTTTTGGTGCTGCTGACGCAACAACCGCTGACGACGCGGCCGAGTGAGGCGGCTGGGGCTCCCGTAACAGGTTCCGGTGCGAATGCCCTGACCCCACCTATCATTTCGAAGAGCTCCACTCCCGTTGCACCGAGCGATGCTGCTCCGGCGCATAATTCGAAAGAAACGAAGTCCGCGGCTCCCGTGAAAAAACCGACGGGAACGAACCCGCCGCAGGAGCAGCAGTGAGCGCGCGCATGATGCGAGAGAACCGATGACGGTCCGAATCGACTCCGAAACACAACACATCGAAGTTCACAAATTCTACGGCGGCACTGTGATCATCGTGTGTTTTCTGGCACTGGTCACGGAAGCGTTTCTGAATAAATTCACGCCGCGTTTTCAAGTGCTGGAATTGCCGCTGCTGGCGGTTGTCTATTTCGGATTGAGCCGCAGGAATTCGGTTTCGGGACTGTTTTTGGGCGTGATCGTGGGCCTTCTGCAAGACGGCTTGAGCCTCGCGCCGATCGGCCTCTACGGGATTGCCAAAGGATGCATCGGCTATCTGGCATCGTCGGTCGGGGCACGACTCGATACGGAACATCCCCTCAGCCGGCTCATCCTCATGTTCCTTTTTTTTCACGTCCACCAGATCATTTATGCCTTCACATGCCATCTTCTGCTCGACCGTCCGGTGCCATTCTTCAGCGTCCACCTGCTGATCGCGTCGACCGTCAATGCGGTGATCGCAGTGTTTTTGTTTGCAGGCTTAGATCGCCTGCGAAAATAGCCGTTCCTTCGATTGCGTTCTCGCTTCCCTTAGCCTAACATTCGCGCCCGAACATGACGGGTACGGGATCCTTCGCCGATCGCGCGAACCAACGAAATGCTGTGATCTCTTGCTTCCTCGGTTGGACGCTGGATGCGTTCGATTTTTTCGTGCTGACGTTTATCGTTGTGCCGATCGGCAAAGAATTTCACCGCAGCGTCCTTGACATCACTTTCGCTGTCGCCGCCAGTCTTTTTACGCGTCCGATTGGCGCCTTCATTTTTGGACTCCTTGCGGATCGTTTTGGGCGCCGCCTGCCTTTGATCATTGATATCCTGTTTTACTCAGTCATCGAGGTTCTTTCCGGATTCGCGCCCAGCTACTCGGTCTTCATTGTTCTGCGACTGCTCTACGGAATCGGCATGGGAGGCGAATGGGGCGTGGGAGCTTCGCTGGCATTGGAATCCGTCCCTGCGGAATGGCGTGGAGTCATTTCAGGTTTGCTGCAGGAAGGCTATGCGCTTGGCAACTTGCTTGCGGCCGTGGCGTACTGGCTGATCTTTCCTCATTTTGGCTGGCGAGCGATGTTTTTTGTCGGCGCGCTGCCCGCTCTGCTGACGGTTTTCATCTTGCTGAAAGTGAAAGAGAGCGCCGCCTGGACAGAAACGGCGGCACGCAGCGATTGGCAGTCCTACAGGAAGGCTATTTTCAAAAATTGGAAGCGTTTCGTCTATCTCGTGGCGCTCATGGCATTGGTGAATTTCATTTCCCACGGAACACAAGACTTGTACCCGACGTTCCTTCAGTCCCAGCGTGGCTATTCTACGGGCACCACAGCATTGGTCGCAGCGATGTCGATGGTTGGCGCAATAACCGGAGGGATTCTCGTGGGCCTTTATTCCGATCGCCGTGGACGCCGTCGCGCTATGATCCTGGCCCTCGTTTCGGGAGTTGTATTGATTCCTGCGTGGATCGCTGCGCCGAACTTTGCTGTGATTCTAGTCGGCGCGTTCTTCATGCAATTCATGGTGCAAGGCGCGTGGGGCGTGATCCCCGCGCACATCAATGAGCTTTCGCCAGACAGGCTGCGGGGTTTTTTCCCGGGGTTTGCTTATCAGTTGGGAGTGCTGATCGCGTCTTTCAGTCCAACCATCGAAGCGTACTTGGCAAAGCGGATCAACTATGGACATGCCATGGGAATTTTCGCAGCGATTGTACTTGTCGCCGGGGCGATTACCGTCGCTCTTGGTCCCGAGGCGCACGGAATCAAATTTGGACGCGAAGTGAATTAGACACCGGTCGCATGGCATTCTTGCGATAGCTTTTTTTTCTCTAAAGAAGCGTCATTTCGCGGGTTCGGTTTAAGGGACAGTAGTAAAATCGGCGATAGACTCGCCTGGGGGAGGATTCATGAGTGTAACGTCACAGCCAGCCCCGTCTTCATCGACGATTGATGCGATCCGCGAGAAGGCCCGGCGGCTTGCGATTCTGTCGATGATGTCCACAACTGCCGCGGGCTCCGGCCATCCAACGTCCTGCCTGTCCGCAGCTGAGCTCACAGCGGGCGTTTTTTTCTACGCCATGAAATTCGACCCGAAGAATCCGAATGGACCGGAGAGCGACCGTTTCGTTCTTTCCAAGGGACACGCGGCACCGCTGCTTTATGCCGCACTGGCGGAAGCGGGCGTGTTTCCCGATTCGCGCGTGATGACGCTGCGGCAATTTTCAAGCGAACTGGAAGGCCATCCGACGCCGCGGATTCCGGGCGTTGACGCCGCAACAGGCTCGCTGGGCCAGGGGCTCTCGGTCGGCGCAGGTCTGGCGATTGGCGCAAGGATGGATAAGCTTGACACGCGCGTCTACGTCCTGCTGGGCGACGGCGAGCTGGCGGAAGGAAGCGTATGGGAAGGCGCGGCATTCGCAGGACACTACGCGATCGATCATTTGATTGCCATTGCGGACATCAATGCCCTGGGCCAGAGCGATCGGACGATGTACAAGCACGACACGGAAATCTATCGCAGAAAATTCGAATCTGAAGGCTGGGACGCCCAAGTGATCAACGGACATGACATCGCCGCGATTCTGGCTGCTCTGGATCGCGCGAAAGCGGCGAAAGGCCGCCCGCAGGCAATCATTGCGCGCACGCTCAAAGGTCATGGCGTCAGCTTCCTAGCTGACAAAGACGGCTGGCATGGCAAGGCGCTTTCGAAGGAGCAGCTTGCGAAGGCCATCGAAGAAATGGGCGGGCCAATTGACGTGTCCGCCGATTCCGGCCGCTCCTACGAGAGAACCAATTTGCCCCAGCCGCCGGATTTCGCCGAACTGCCTGCGCCGAGCTACAAGTCGGATGATTTGGTGGCGACGCGCGAAGCATACGGAGCCGCCCTGAAGCGAATTGGAGCGATCAATCCACACGTGGTGGCTGTGGATGGCGATGTAAAGAACTCCACTTTCGCCGAGATTTTTGGCAACGCGTATCCGGAGCGTTTCTATCAGGGGTACATCGCGGAACAAAATATGGTCAGCGTTGGCGTGGGCCTGGCGGCGCGCGGCAAAGTGCCATTCCTTTCATCCTTTGCGTGTTTCCTCGCGCGCGCGTACGACCAGGTGCGCATGGCGGCAATCAGCCGCAGTCCCATCAAACTTTGCGGATCGCACTGCGGCGTTTCGATTGGCGAAGATGGGCCGTCGCAGATGGCGCTGGAAGACATCGCCGCATTCCGGGCAATTCACAGCTCCGTGGTTTTATATCCTTCAGATGCGTATTCGGCGGAACGGCTTACGGAAGAAGCCGCGCGTCTTCCGGGAATTACCTACATTCGCACATCGCGGCCGAAGACGGCCTTGCTCTATTCCGCGGCGGACAAGTTCCCTGTGCCGGGATTCAAGGTCTTGCGGCAAAGCGAAAACGATCGTGCTTTGGTGATTGGGGCAGGGATTACCGTTCATGAAGCGTTGAAGGCGTGTGAGGAACTGAAGAATCATGGCGTGAGCATTCGTGTTTTGGATTTGTATTGCGTCAAGCCGATTGATGGAAAAGAAATTGCCAGGCAATTGAATGCCGCAGGCGGCTGCCTTGTCACCGTGGAGGATCATTATCCGGAGGGCGGTTTGGGAGAAGCAGTGATTCCGGCATTAGTGGAGGCCGGAACAGCACCCAAGAAATATACGAAACTTGCCGTAAATGGAATGCCGCACTCAGGCAAACCCGAAGAGCTGATCGATGCGTTCGGCATATCGGCGCGACATATAACCGAGGCGATTCTGGGTCAGTCCTGATGCGGGTGGCAGAGAACGCAAAGCGAAATCGCCTTGGGTGAACCCAGCTCAAGAAACTAATGCCGTGGCTGTGCCATAGCGGTGCACCTATTTCCCATTCGGGCCAAATCCGAACTAGCGCCTCGTTAGGCCTCCGCAAGTACAAGAGCCTTCAGCGGCGATTCATTTTCCTTTGGCATGCAATGTGCGACGCATCAAGACATGGCTCCACGTGTCCCTACCCCTCAGCCTTCCTCAGATGACCTGCGGCCTCGTCTAACTCCGAAACCAACGTTGATGCAGAGCCGGTTCATCCTGATGGAAGGCGCTGCCGTCATTCTCGCACTGATTCTCATGACTGCTGTTATGGGGGCGACAATATTAATGAGGTCCGCGGTAGGCTCTACTCTCACAACGCTTCACCGGCGGATCGAGCTTCACTCTAAATACCGGGCGGCGTTCGATCTAACGATCCTAAGCTTTTGGCGTTGTTATGGCACATGTACGCCAGATTTGCTCGTCGAATACCGAAATTCTGCCATCGAGCTTCGCACCATAGAAAAACAATTGGAAGATCCATCTTCGCCAGCGGAAAGCCAGCAAGAAGCGAAAACGATTGCACCGTGGCAAAACCGCCTATTGCGGATCACGGATCACCTCGCGTCGATACAAAACGTTTCGAAAGCGGACGACGCTGCCTCCGAACAGATTCCAATCGAGGAGGGGAATATCCAAGATGCCCTTCGCCTGATTCAGGAAAAGCAATTCGAGGACTTGACGAATGCTACGAGCCGCATGGACCACTACAACGAGCTAGTACGCACATTCGTGCTGATTCTTGGTTTTTTCCCTGTGCTGATTCTTTTGTATTTTCACCATGTGCGGCGCCGGCACATTTGGAACCCCCTCGACCAATTGCGGCGCATGGTGATGGAAGTAAAAAGCGGAAATCTGGACGTCAAAGGCGAGGTGCCAGACACCATCGAGCTTGGGTCGGTGACCACGGCGTTCTTGTCCATGGCCGCGGAGCTTCGCGACATGCGCGACTCACTGGAAGAAAAAGTCCGCCATCGCGCGACGCAGCTCGAAGCGGCCCACAAAGATCTTTTGCGGGCGGCAAAGCTGGCCTCGCTGGGACAATTGGTCTCCGGCGTTGCGCACGAGATCAATAACCCGCTGACCTCCATTCTAGGGTTCAGTGAGGTAGTCCTATCGCACCCCAAGCTCGAATCTGCAACGCGCGAGCATGTCCAGACCATTCGCGTCGAAGCGCTGAGATTGCGGCGCGTAGTCGCGAGCCTGAATCAATTTTCCCGCCGTGCGCCGCAAAAGCTGCACCGTATGGACCTACGGGTCATTCCGGATCGTCTGCTCGAGGTGCGTTCTTATCAGCTGGCCGCGAATAACGTCCAGATTCGCTATACGCGTGGGGAAAATCCAATCTGGATTAATGGCGATGCGGATTCCCTGCTGCAGGTGATGTTGCAACTGGCCTTGAATGCGGAACAAGCGATTCGAGACTCACGGGAGCGAGGCGAGATTTGCCTGGAGTGCGGGATCGTTTGCGGCAAGGCGCGAATCTCCTTGGAGGATGACGGATGCGGCATGCCCGCAGAAATTCGCGATCATATTTTCGATCCATTTTTTACGAGTCGACAAAGCGGAAAAGGAACAGGGCTCGGGCTGAGCATTTGCCACGGCATCGTTGAACAACATCAGGGAGAAATCACTGTCGAAAGCGAACCGGGCAAGGGCACAAAAATGTGCGTGCTGCTGCCGCTTCTCGGTGACGGACAGGCAGCGGTCTCCGAGGAGAAAAACTGGCAGAGAGAGGAAAAGCTGGTGGCCGCGGACCCGGGCGCATCGCAGCGATTTCTTGTGATTGACGATGAGTCTGACATTCTCAATTTGGTTTCGACGGTCCTCGGCAAATCCGGAGCGACGGTCGTCACGTTGCAAGATTCCACGCAACTGGAGAAGCACTTGGAGGGCGTCGACTTTGATGCTGTTCTGTGCGACTTGAAGATGCCGGGGCTCGACGGCCTTTCCGTGCTGCGCAAACTCCGCGAGAGAAGGCCTGAGCTTGCGCGGCGGTTTTTGCTCATGACCGGCAACCTGGCGGATTCAGACAAAGCCCAGGTCGAACTCGAGGGTGTCCCGATCCTTCCGAAGCCATTTACGCTGGCGCGCCTGCGGGAGATACTCGGTCAGCTCGCGATTTATAGCAACTGAGCGATGCGGACTTTGCCTGGGGGCAAGCACAAAGCGTGTAAATCGCAAGACGGTATGCTATGTTTCGAGGCTCGCACCGGAAGAATTATTGCCGGCGCGCGAAAATATGACCGAAAAACTCGTGTTCGTTGGAGCCTTGCCGGAAGTCGTGGTCGTCGAGAGCGGCGACCAGGTCGCATGGTTTGCGGCTGGCGGAAAACTGCGCGTGGAATTCGATCCGCAGCGATGCCCCTTTTCTTCGAACGTCTTCGAGGCGCCCGCCGGGATGCGATTGATGAGCGGGGCGCCTCGCGCGGGGATTGTCGCAGGATCCTACAAATATCAACTATCCATCAATGACCATGTGGTCGCGCACGGCGAAGTGATTATCCGTTCGAAATAGCCAAGGGAGCGGACGGACACCCGAAGGCTCAAATCCTGCGCGAAAACTGCGCGGCTAGACGGTCGTCAACGCACCAGGATCAGTCGCTTGCCAGGGCCGTTCTGCCCGAACTGATGGACTCCGCCAGTATGTGGCGCGCCTGTGCCAAACGAAATGCCGAGACCGGCCGGCGGGCCGGGACCACGAAACTCGCAGCGCGGCGCGGAAAATCGCGGCGGCGGTCAAAATGCAAGCCAAGCTCGGCGAGCATTTCGCCCGTGAGCTTGGGGTCGTCACTGCGCTCGACGCCCCAAAACCAAAGGCGATCCTCGTTCTTCTGCAAGAGCTGAAGGGCCTCTTCCAGCTTCTTCATCGCAACGTCAAACGACGACACAAGAAAGAAGACAGGCAAAGACCACGTTTCGCGCCCAAAGGCGGCCTGAATGCGAACGGAATATCTTCCGTTCTGATTGACTTCTATGCAGCAACGGTACTCGTTGCGGTGAATGATCGTCTTTTGATTCTGGCTCATAATGGTCCTCAGTTCTGGGGAAGCCGTCTGATCGTTTGATTCTCTAGTCTTGAATGTCACTTTTTGTAACCGAAGGAGAGACCTGATGACTCGTCGGAATCGGCAACTCTCATCATTCCATCCGTAGGTCGTACAAACGGGCAGGACGAGGTATCTCGGTCGACCGCGCCCCGTTGGCTACAGGGCCTTGCGCTGCAGAAGAAATATGCTAGACGACGGGAATGGGGGAAGCAAGCACAAAATCACAGCGAGGGCTCCGATTATAAAGCTAATAATTTGTTATAGTTAGCTAGATGCTGGAGTTGTGAGAACCTTCAAATTTGCTTCGTTGAAGACGAGCTTTCCTTGCTCTTGATAGCGCTTCATTAGAGCATCGTGGAAGGCCTCGAAGGCGACATTTTGCTTATCGGTGAGAATTTGCTGCTCGAGATCGGCCTTGGCCTTCGCAAAATCGTCGGGATTCACCTCTTGCTTCGACTTTACTTGATACACGATCCAGTTTCCTGCAACCTGCACAGGCTCGCTGGATTGACCCACGGACATACTAAACGCCGTTTCTAGGTCCTTCGCGGGTCCGAGATCCGTGACCTGGCTCGTGCGCGTGATGGGATCGGTGGTCTTGACGTCGAAACCAAGCGATTTGGCAACTTTGTCGAGCGGCTCGCCCGCTTTGACGCGCTTGGCCAGGTCCGTGGCCTTCTGTAAGGCAAGGTCTTGAGCCTTTTCCTGCCGGTAGTCGGCGAGTACGCGATCGTGAACCTCAGCCAGCGTCCCCTGATGCGCGGAGACAGTCTTATCGACCGTGATGATGACATAGCCACGATCAATCGAAATCGGCTGGCTCAATTCCCCCTGATGCAATGAGAACAGGGCTTCCTTGAGGTCTTGCGAATTGCCTAAATCGCCGACGGAACCATTCAGGTCCGCAAGCGGCGTTTCACCCGTTTCGAGATTAAATTCTTTTGCAATGGCGTCGATCGGCTGATGATTGGATTGCCGGATGGCTGCGGCCATCTTGTCGGAGATGGCCGTTTCCTCGTCGTTCACTTTCTCTTGCGTCAGGGTCTGGATAATGGAATCGCGGACCTCGGCAAGAGCTTTGGTATGCGCGTCTTCGCGATCGACGACCTTTATAATGTCAAAGCTATAGGGCGTCTGGACGACATCTGAAACGCCCCCCTTCTGCAGACCGAAAGCGGCCTTCTCGAAGGCAGGCGCGGTCTGGCCGGCGACGATCCAGCCAATGTCTCCGCCCTTGGCTTTGCTGTTCGTATCTTCCGAGTACTTTTTGGCAAGATCCTCGAAATTCGTGCCGTGCTTCGCTTGATCGTCAATCTTTTGTGCTTGCTGCTTGGCGAGCGCGACTTCGGCGTCCGTCTTGCCGAGAGTATTAAAGCTGATGTGCTCGACGTGAATACGATTTTCAACTTTGTATTCGCCGATATTCTGCTGGTAGTAGGTCTGGATGTCCGCGTCGCTAATTTTAATGGATTGCTTCAATTGGTTCAGATCGAGAAGGGCATACTTGGCAGAGCGCCGTTCAGGCACCTGGTATTTGGATTGATTCTTGGCAAAGTAAGCTGAGAGCTCGGCATCGGTAGGACTAATTGCGGATTCGAGCGCTGATGGTTGGATCTCGGCATACTCGAGCTGAACCTTTTCATTGAGCCAGCGATAGCGCTCCTGCAATTCCCCGGGAGAAACGGTTATGCCA
The DNA here is from genome assembly GCA_035934015.1 of Candidatus Acidiferrales bacterium. NCBI lineage: Bacteria > Pseudomonadati > Acidobacteriota > Terriglobia > Candidatus Acidiferrales > Candidatus Acidiferrales bacterium. Next base: position 51,163 of record DASYYH010000008.1, on the reverse strand, counting down.
TCTGTAACCAAATCCTTGAACTTCTCCATGAGCAGCGCCGTGCGCACGTAATCCTCGAATTGCGGCACGGACATGCCCGTGCGCATTTGCACTTCCTGCGCATAGCGGTCGGCGCCGACCCAAGTGTCGCCGATAAAGGCCGTGGGAAGAAGCTGTTTGATGCGCTGGGTGATCTCGTCATTGGTAACCTGGATGCCCAAGCGGTCGGCTTCCATGGCCAGGACGCGCTTGAAAATCATCTGGTCCAGCACCTGGCGCAGATAAATCCCCTGAAGAACCGGAGGCACGTTCTGACCACGCGTCTGCTGGGCAAATTCCTGCTGAACGTCAACGGCGGTTATGTTTTCTCCGCCGATGGTGGCCACGGCATCAGGGCTGCCGACTGTGCCGAGAGGCGAAGTGGGAGCGAGAGTGATGACCATCGCGCCGCAAATCAAGAGCAAAACTCCGCCCAGGACGATTTTGACTGCTGTCTTGCTCTGGCTCAGATTCTTCAGCACTGACTGTCATCTCCCACAACAAATCAAACAATTATAGAAGAGGCTGGCAAATCCCTCAACTTGAATCGCGTGTGGCGGATCCGTGAACGCCGGGCAAGCAGACGCCTGGCCAGAACTTGGCGGAGAAAAATGGCAGAGGGAAGCTCTGCAACGTCCATACCATATATGGTGTTCTTTCTTCTTGACACACAAGTCCGGTGCGCGCAGAATCCACGGCGATTCTTCGATGGCGCGACCGACGCGTGTGGTCCGTGGGGGAATCGCGGCGCCGGACGCTTTGACTTCGAGATCGGGGGAGAGTCAAATGGCGTATTTGCCCGGCCGCACGGTACAGTGCGTAAACCCGGAGTGCGCAGCGCGCGGGCACTGGCTGCGCGTCGATCTGGCGTTTGCGGAGCGATGTTCGAATTGCGGTTCACCGCTGCGAAACGTGCCTCCGCCATTGACACCGCACCTGCGCATGCGGCCGAGACTGCAATTGAGCTACCGGCCGCGGGCGCGCTGAGAGATTTTCGTGGAAAGTTTGGTTGCGGCGAACGTCCCCGCAGCCGCAGGTACGAGAAGCTCTGTCACATGAATCTGTGGAAGGCCCCGAGAAATCGGGGCCTTACCTGCTTTGGATGTCGTCCTGGCCGATACCGCGAATTTTGAGCCGCCACGCGATCAACATGCACTAAAGAAAATAAAGAGGCGGCCGGTGGGGGTGCCGGCCGCCGTGGGCATGGGGTGATGGAGGTGCAGACAATTTCGAAACCCAAATGACGCGGGGGGCGCATCGCAGGGCCTCGAACAGTTGTGATTCTGCCTTGACGTCCCGGGAGCGTCGATAGACCAGAAGGTTCAATCGGTTCTGGTACCAACGTACCGGTCGTTTTCCGTCGCTCATCCTCCAGATAATTCGCGGTTTGACGCTCTTGCTATTCGCCGCGCCTTCTTTGCGGTTGCACCGTTTCAATCGTGATGTGCGGGACGCCCGCATTGTTCAGAGCCTTGTTCAAGTTCGCGAGGTCCGTATTCACGAGACCATGAACAACGTCCATCGCCTGGCTCAGCCCCTGCGTGACGGCGGCGGCCTCATCTTTTTCCGGCTGTGTCGGCGCAGCGGAATAGCCTTCGAGCTGGAACATCAGCCGACCAATGCGCATCGGGAGAGGCGGAGCCGTATAGTGCAAAGGACCGCCGGCGCTGCCGAATCCCGCCGCAGAAATGAATTTGTCGCTGATATCGTTGACCTTCTTGGAAAGCGCTTCCGCTTGCTTCTGGATGTCGTCCGGAATCTTCGGAGCGCCGGGCTTTTTCCAGGCAGCCAGCGTGTCGGTGAGGGACTTCTTCAGGCCCGCGACAGTTTTTTGACCTTCATCCGCGGTCTTGTAGAGAGCGTAGAGCTGCATGACCAAGTCATGGCGCGCAGCGCGATCTGCGTCGCTGATCTGAATGCGGGGATCTTCCATAACCCGCACGGTTTGTGTCTGAGAATCGTCCCCGAGGGAAACCTTTACTGTGTAAGTTCCAGGGTCGACCATGGGGCCGCGTGGCCCGCCGGCGAAGAAACCCTGCGACTGCGCGGCAAGCTGCTCGGGAGTCGGTTTCACCGGCGGATCGTAGGCCAAATCCCAATTGACGCGATTGATGCCCGCCTCCGCCTTTGTATCGTCGATCTCGCGAATCTCTTTGCCGAAAGAATCGAGCACGGTGATTTTTAGGTTTGTTCCCTTCGCGGGCTTCGCCTTCAGGTAAAAGTCGATGAGCGCGCCATCCGGAGGGTTCGGTCCGAGGAAGACCTGCTGCGCCTCGAACCAGCGATTCTGATAGATATGCCAGGCGATGGTGTTGCGAACAGGAAAGAGATGCAGATTTTCCCCGAGTACTTGCGAGTTCAGTTTCTGCAGCGGGGTCATGTCGTCGAGAATGTAAATCGAACGGCCATGCGTCGCGAGGATAAGATCGTTTTCGCGAGGCTGGACTTGAATATCATCCACGGGCACAGTGGGCAGGCCCATGCCAATCTTGTTCCAGTGTTCGCCGCCATCCACGGAGAAATACGCGCCGAACTCCATTCCGGCGAAGAGAACGTTGGGATCGCTCGGATGCTCGCGAATCACGTGCAGAGTACCCGTGTCCTCCGGGATGCCGGAGGAAATGGACTTCCAGGATTCGCCGTAATTCGTGGTCTTGAAGAGATAGACGTGAAAATCGTTCTTGCGATGCCCATCGAAGGCTACATAAGCCGTGCCTTCATTGAATTTCGAGGCCACGACACGCCCAACGTAGGTGCCTTGAGGCACGCCGGGGACGCGGCTCGCTATGTTTTTCCAATTCTGTCCGCCGTCGCGTGAAACTTGCAGATTGCCATCGTCGGTGCCAACCCAGAGAACAGAGGCGTTCACCGGCGATTCATCGAGCGTGGTGATTGTGGGATACCATTCGACGCCGTCGTAGAGCGAAAGCGTGTCTTTCGTCGGAAGCTGACCCAGAATCGGCAGCGTGTTGCGGTCCACGCCGGTGGTTAAGTCGCCGCCGAGCTTCGTCCAACTGTTGCCGCGATCGGTGGACTTGAAGAGAAAATTCCCGCCGTAATAAATCGTGTTGTGGTCGTGCATGGAAATGAGCAGAGGTGAATTCCAGTTGAAGCGATACGGCGGGTCGCCTTCCTTCGGCACTGGTCGAATGTTTAGCGCTTCGTTGGTGCGAAGATCACGGCGCTGGACATTGCCATCCTGTGATTCGGTATAAACTGTCTGCGGGTCCTCAGCATCCGGCTTCACATAAAAACCGTCACCACCGCCAACCATGAACCAGTCACTATTGGGAATGCCTCCGGCAAACCACGTGCGACTCGGACCACACCATTCGGCGTTGTCCTGATAACCGGCGCAGACGTGATACGGCTGCTGATTGTCGTAGCCCACTTCATACGCCTGGCCGAGTGGCATAACGTTCAGGTGATCCCAGTCGCGCCCGGCGTCGCGGCTTTCGTAAATTCCACCGTCGCAGCCGACCAGCATGTAACTCGAATCTTCCGGGTCAATCCAGATGGCGTGAAAATCGCTGTGCACGTCCTTGACGCGCTGCGTGGTGAAGCTCTTTCCGCCATCCTCGGAGTAGGAAATCTCGACGCCACCCATCCAGATGCGCAGGTCGTTATTAGGATCGACGCGAATCTGGCTGAAATATGACGGGCGCGGGTCGTCAGAACTCATTTTCGTCCACGTCGCGCCTTTATCCTCGCTGCGGAAGACGCCGCCATTGGCGTTTTGAATCAGAGCGTAGACGATATTGGGATTCTTGCGGTAAACGGCGAGGCCGATCCTGCCGTCATCGCCAGTCGGCAGACCATTGGTCAGCTTGGTCCAGGTCGCGCCGGAATCGGTGGTCTTGTAGACTCCACTTCCCGGGCCGCCTCCATTGAATCCCCAAGTTGTGCGGCGGCGCTCGTAAGCAGCGGCATAGAGAGTCGTGGGGCTCTGTGGATCGATGGCCACGTCGGTGACGCCGGTGTCCACATTGAGGTAAAGAACTTTGTTCCAGGTCTTGCCGCCGTCCGTGGTCTTGAAAAGCCCGCGCTCCTCATTCGAGCCCCAGAGATGGCCGACGGCGGCCACGTACACGACATCGGCGTTCGCGGGGTCAATTACGATGCGGCCAATTGCCTGAGTGTCGTCGAGACCCATGTGTGTCCAGGTGCTACCGCCATCGGTCGACTTGTAAACGCCGTCGCCCCAGGATGCGCTCTGCCGATTGTTGGCCTCGCCTGTTCCTACCCAGACGGTGGAGGGGTTCGAAGGCGCAACGGCGAGCGCGCCAATCGAGGGATTCGGTTCGTTGTTCCACGTGGAACTCCACGTCGCTCCGCCGTCGGTGGATTTCCAAACACCGCCCGCCGCGGCGCCGAGATAAATTGTCTCGGGATCAGTGGGGTCCACGGCGAGATCGTCAATCCGGCCACCCATAATTGCTGGACCGATGGCGCGCATTTTCAGGCCCGCGGTTGCGGACTCCACCGTCTGCGGTGCGGCTTGACCCTGTGCATTCGCTACTGGCAGACAAATCCATACGAACGCCAGCAGCAACGCGGCGGAAAAAAACGGAGCAAAACGAATGGAACGAACGTGGAATCGCTTCATCGAACTCACCCTCCCGAATTCCTCGCTGATTGGGCCCGCGAAAAACGGCGGACACCACACCAGAGGCTATCACAGCACGCACTCACACGCCGCTACAGACGGCCACGAAAGCCGGCGCGTTTCAGAGGAGATTTTTGAGGAGAGATTTAGGCAGGCCTCGCTTGTTGAAGCCGCGTCGGCGGAGTGATAGCCTCGTCCCAGCCAGCAAGCGGAATACTGCGCGACGTTCGGCGCAGCGAAGATTTCTTGTGAGCTCCTCTGCAACAAAACTCGAACGCGCCACCGCCGAGCAAGCCATCCGGGAGATTGTCGAGCAGCTTCTGGGAGAACTCGGTAATCCAGGAGCGCTTGAAGAGTTTGCCCGCAAGGAGTCTGGAGCCCATCTCGAACGCGACTTAGGACTGGGCAGCCTGGAGCGCGTCGAACTGATGCTGCGGCTCGACAAATACTTTTCCGTACACCTCCCGGAAACGGTGGTCGCGGAGGCAGACACGGTTTCGGATCTGGCTCAAGCTGTGCTGCAGCAAACCGGCCGCGCACAAAGTGACAGCCATTATGATGCCGTCAGCGCGGCGCCGAACGTCGTGCGGCAAGCTGGCTGCCAAGGAATCGCTGAAGAGTTGCGCGAAAAACTTGCCCGCGCGGAAACGCTGACGGAAATCATCGGCATCCGCGGTCGCGCAGATGCCGATGCAGCGCATATTTACCTCTGCGAAGAAGACGGCGGCGCGCGCACGATTACCTGCGGTGAGCTCTTCACGCGCGCTACGGCCGTTGCCGCGGAGCTAACTCGCCGCGGAATTGCTCCGGGTCAGACGGTCGCCATCATGCTGCCGACCTCGGCGGAGTTCTTCTGGACGTTCGCCGGCACTCTGCTTGCCGGGGCGATTCCCGTGCCAATTTACCCACCATTTCGCGCCGATCGCATTGAAGAATATGCAGCGCGGCAGGCGGCAATTCTGCGAAATGCCGAGGCGAGGCTGCTCGTCACGTTTCGGCGGGCAGAGAGCGTGGCGAAGCTGCTCGAACCGCAAGTGAAATCGCTGCGCGCAGTGGTGACGGCCGAGCGCCTGGCTTCATCCGGTGGCCCTGTCGCCCCGCCCGAATCGGAGACTCGCCCCGTGGAGATAGCGTCACACCGTGCCCGCGCCGATGAGATTGCACTGCTGCAATACACGTCTGGTTCTACAGGCAATCCGAAGGGTGTTGTCCTGACGCACGTGAATCTGCTTGCGAATATTCGTTCTATGCGGGAAGCCGTCCACATCCACGAGGATGATGTGGCCGTGAGCTGGCTGCCGCTCTACCACGATATGGGACTGATCGGCGCGTGGTTTGTCCCGCTGGCGACCAGGATTCCCGTTGCCATACTTTCGCCTCTTGCGTTTCTGAGCCGGCCGGAGCGATGGCTCTGGGCGATCCACAATCATCGAGGCACGCTAAGTCCCGCGCCAAATTTCGCGTATGAGCTTTGCGTGCGAAAAATTGCAGAGACAGATATCAAAGGACTGGATTTGAGCTCCTGGCGCGCGGCGCTGAATGGCGCCGAGCCTGTTCGCGCCGAAACAATCGATCGCTTTGTCGAGAAATTCTCGCCGTATGGATTTCGTCGCGAGGCTCTATTGCCGGTGTATGGCCTCGCCGAGGCCTCGCTTGGCGTGGCAGCGCCGGCAGTGGGCAGCGGAGCGCGAGTGGACCAGATCAATCGAACGCGATTTGAGAATGAGGGACGCGCAATTTCGGTGGCGGATGATACGGCGAGTGTCATCGAATTTGTCTCCGCCGGCAAACCCTTGCCGCAAATGGAAGTGCGCATTGTGAACGCTGCAGGGCAAGACGCCGGCGAGAGGGTTGAAGGCCGGTTGTTTTTTCGCGGGCCTTCGGCTACCTCCGGCTATTACAGAAATCCTGAAGCAACGCGCGAACTGGTGCGCGAAGATGGCTGGCTCGATTCCGGCGACCTCGCCTACCTTGCCGATGACGAGGTTTACATCACGGGCCGCGCCAAAGACATCATCATCAAGGGCGGACATAACCTTTATCCCCAGGAGATCGAAGAAATCGCCGGACGCGTCAAGGGTGTTCGCACCGGATGCGTGGTCGCGTTCGGCGTACCCGACAAAACGAGCGGCACCGAACGACTTGCCGTCGCGGCCGAAGCGCGCGACCTAAGGGAGCAGGAACGAATTGCGCAAGACATTACGCGGGAAGTCAGCGAGGCGCTGGGGCTTCCGCCCGATATCGTTGTGATTATTCCCGCCCATTCCATCCCAAAGACCTCGAGCGGAAAGCTCCGCCGCAGCGAGACGCGCAAGCTGTATCTCGAGGGAAAGCTCACTAAGGCGCCGGCGCCCGCGTGGTTGCAAATCGGCAAACTGCTGGCGCATGGCGCCTTCCCGCGAGCCGTTTCCGCGGCGAAGAAGGTAGGCCGCCGCGGCACTGAAATTCTCTATGGCGTTTACGCGCTCGCCCTTTTTGGCATCGCAACATTCCTGGTCTGGGCATTTTTGATTCCGACGCGGAGCCGCAATTTCTCCGCAGGAGTCGTTCATAGAGCGTCGCGCATTCTGCTTCGGCTCGCGGCGATTCGCGTTCAGATCGAAGGATCAAAAGTGCTCAGCGAATGGACGCACTCTGCGCCGTGGATTTTTGCACCCAATCATTCGAGCTATCTGGATATTCTGACGCTGCTCGCGATTCTCCCCGCTCGTGCGCGCTACGTGGCCAAGGGAGAAATCGCGTCTATGCCGCTTGTCAATTTAATTGCCAGACGCAGCGGACATTTTGCCTTTGAGCGCGCAAGCGCCCAGGCGCGCATCGCGCAGGCGGAGGAAGTGAACGAAGCGCTGCGCCAGGGCGACTCCGTGGTCATCTATCCCGAAGGAACATTTACCGAGATTCCCGGCATCCGGCCCTTTCAACTGGGAGCCTTCAAAGCCGCGGTGGACACGGGACGGCCAATCTGCCCGATTGCGCTGCGCGGCGCACGCGAACTGCTGCGCGACAAAACATATCTGCCGAAGCCCGGACGCGTCACCATAACCTTCGGACCGCTCATTTATCCTCGCGCAGGAGAAAGCGACTGGCACGAAATCGTCCGCTTGCGTGATGAAACGCGTGAAGTCATCGCCCAAGGCGCAGGCGAATCGCTCCTCTGAGTAACCTGTTGCACCTGCTCACGCTATCTTCGATTTCTACATCGAGAACTCCGTCCTGATCGGTTGCACGTCTGCGCACATGCGCAAGCAAGGCCGCTCTTGCGCTGGAATTCTGCGTTAGTCTGATTCTGGGGTCAGAACCGCAGGCGAATCCGCCGCGCGCATCCACGCGAAAAAGAGCCATTCCTTGCCTGGCTGTGACTCGCGCACAACGGAGGCAAGCACAATGCGCAAGATTGCTCTCATCTTTGGGTTATTTTTGGCGGCGCCACTGGCAACACAGGCTCAGAGAATTGACGTGTTCACGGGCTACTCTTTACTACGCGTTGACGAAAATCCCTCTAATATTTCCATGAATGGGTGGGAAGGTTCCGTCGAATACAAATTCAGCGATTATTTGGGAGTCAAAGCGGACTTCAGCGCGAATTACGGCACGATCCTCGGAACAAAAAACATGAATATTCATGGATATTATGTGGGGCCGGAGCTGCGCTTGAAGAAACGCATTTCCCCATTCGTGCATGTCCTGCTTGGCGACACGCGACTCAGCATTCCCGGAGAAATTGGCAATCACTTCAGTGTGGTGCTTGGCGGCGGCGCGGACCTCCGCATAAACGACTTGCTCTCGATCCGCCTGATTCAGGCGGATATTCCCACGGGAAATCTGGTATCCACGTCAGTCGATGGACGAATCTCCACAGGACTCGTTTTTCACTTTTAAGCCTCGAAGCGACGAAGGTTAGTCGCGGCGCGCTACCACGACAGCATGGTTTCCACCGGCGCGGAATAGTCCACTCCATCCACTTCGAATCCGAAGAGCGAGCGGAAGTTTCTTTGAAATCCGGCAAAATCGCTCAGTTCGCGCAAATTCTCCGTCGTCACTCTCGGCCATAGCGAACTGACTTCCGTCTGCACGTCGGGGCGCATCTCGCGGTCGTCCAGGCGAATGCGATCCTCGCCGTCGTACTTAGGAGTCGCATCTTCCGCGAGAAAATCGAAATAGAGGCGGCGCATCTGCTCGAGTGCGCCTTCGTCAAGTTCCTTCTGCTTCATCACGCGAAAAAGCAAACTCATGTAAAGCGGAACGACGGGAATCGCAGCGGAAGCCTGAGTGACAATCGCTTTGTTCACGGCAATGCGCGCCTCGCCGCCCAGCTGGTTTCGCAAACGTGAGTCCAGTTCGTGCGCGACGCGTTCAAGGTCTTTCTTCGCTCGCCCGATTGTGCCGTCGCGATAAATCGGCCAGGTCATTTGCGGCCCGATGTAGGAATACGCCAGTGTGCGAGTGCGCTCGCCAAGCAGTTCATGCTCCATGAGCATGTCGATCCACATCTTCCAATCTTCGCCGCCCATCACCGCAACTGTGTCGGCAATTTCCTGCTCCGTCGCAGGCGGGATCTTCACTTCGCTGACCTTTTCAGAATCTAGCTCTACCGTTTTATTCGAAAATGCTTGGGCGATCGGCTTCAGAACCGAGCTATACGACGCGCCCGTACGCGGATGAATGCGCTTCGGCGCAGCCAGACTGTAAATAATCAAGTCGAATTTTTGTATGTCCCTGCGCGCAATGTCGCCGACTGCACGCTTTGCCTCATCCGAAAAAGCGTCGGCGTTCACGCTGGCGGCGAAAAGCCCGTCTTTGCGGGCCATTTCATGAAAAGCGGCTGTGTTGTAAAAGCCGGCTGTCGCCGTCTTGTTTCCTTCCGGCGCACGCTCAAGGCAAACACCCAAAGTCTTTGCTCCGAACCCCCACGCGGCAGCGATACGCGAGGCTAGCCCGTAGCCCGTCGAGGCACCGATGACAAGCACATTTTGAGGCCCGCGCCGCGGAGGCCGCCCCTGAGAACCGATTGCCGCGATTTGCCGATCGACATTGCGGCGACAGCCCTCCGGATGCGCATTCACGCAGATGAAGCCGCGGGAGCGTCGCTGGACAACTTGCTGAGGCATGCCATTCCTTTCCGAAGCTGAACGCTTAAGTCAGCAGCAAGCAAAACCCATTCGGCGACGCACTGTCAAGTTTCAGGAAAACGGCTTGCCGTGGTGTACCCGCGATACGCGCCAATTCATCTAACTAAATAAAGACAGAGGAGGCACTATGCGCCGCATCATCTTGTTCGCCACTGTGGTTCTCCTGAGCGCTCTCGCTCCAGCCGCTTTGAACGCGCAGGCGCAAAAACGGCCCGAATTCGAACCGCCGCAGATTCTCATGACTGCGGATGTGGTGTATCCGATCACGAGCGTTTCCTGGGGCACCGTCGTGCTCGAAGTGAATATCAGCGCGAACGGAAACGTCGAGTCCGTGAAAGTGATTCGTGGAATTCCGTCGCTCACGGAAACGGCTCTCACGGCGGTCAAGAAATGGAAGTTCCGTCCGGCGAAATTCGATGGCCGTGCAGTTCCGTCGAAGCTTCCCGTGGCGTTCGCGTTTGTTCCGCCGAATGTCGGACCACGGCCTTAAACGTCCGTTTCCTCCGAGGACATCGCCCGGATGAACTCCTGCATTTCTGTGTTGACACGCCCTTCCTGCTCTCGTATAAATATGCATGAGCATGCATATTCAAACAGCTGGCCAAATGGCGATGAGTACGCACAAGCGATTCCGCCAGGGGCAGATTCTGAAGCTCGTCGGCGCGGAGCCGGTGGCCAACCAAGACGACCTGCGCCGCAAGCTCAATCAGATGGGCATGCGCGTGACGCAGGCTACGCTTTCGCGCGATTTGCGCGAGCTGCGGCTGGTAAAAACCGCGGAAGGTTACCGTCCCTTGAGCGCCGCCGCGGAAGAATCTGCGCCTGTGCCGCAGCTTGCGCGGGCGCTGCGGGATTTTCTCCTCGACGTGCGACCGGCGCAGAACATGCTTGTTCTGAAAACTCCGCCCGGCGGCGCGCAGCCTCTTGCCGCTGCCGTGGATGGCGAGCACTGGAAGGAAGTCGCCGGCACGCTCGCGGGTGACGATACGGTTCTGATCATCACGCCTTCGCGCACGGCGCGCGCGGCAATCCAAAAGCGTATGGAGGAATTGTTCCGATGAATGACCCCTCGCGGGTCGCAGTGGTCGGAGCAACCGGCTACGCTGGATTCGAACTGGCGCGACTTCTGCTGCGGCATCCGAAAATCGAAAAGCCGACCTTTTATCTTCGCGGCGATGGCGCGACGGCGCGCTGCCTTACGGAGATTTTCCCGCAATTGCGCGGATGGGGCGAGGCTTCGTGCCGCCCGCTATCAGTGGACGCCATTGTGAAGAGCGGTACGGCGACCGTGTTTCTCGCCACGCCTCACGAGGCTTCGCTCGAGCTTGTTCCCGAACTTGTGAGCGCGGGCGTCCGCGTTGTCGATCTGAGTGGCGCATTCCGCTTTCGCGAAGCGCAGATTTTCTCGCGTTGGTACAAGCTACCTGCGCCAGATGGTGCGGCATTGAATCAGGCTGTCTATGGGCTGCCGGAGCTTTATGCCAGTCACCTCCCGGGCGCGAAGTTGGTTGCGAATCCGGGCTGCTATCCAACGTCCGTGATTTTGGGCCTGCGGCCGCTGGCCGAAGCGAATTGGACTCACGCTGGCCGCGGCGTCGTATGCGACTGCAAATCCGGGGTCAGCGGCACGGGCAAAGAGCCGAAGCGCGATACGCATTTCGTCGAAGTGAATGAAAATTTCCGCGCCTATGGCGTCTTCACGCATCGCCACACGCCGGAAGTGATCGAGCATTCCGGCATTCCGGGCGAGCAGCTGATTTTCACCACGCATCTGCTTCCTCTCGAGCGCGGAATTCTCTCGACGCTGTACGTCTGGCTCAACGAGCCGCGGCGCGCGGATGAAGTCGAAGCTCTCTACCGCAAGTTCTATGCCGGGCGGCCGATGGTTCGCGTCTGGGCGGCAGGAAAACTGCCGGAATTGCAGCACGTCTCGCGGACGAATTTCTGCGACATCGGTTTCGTGCTCGATGAATCGGGCGAGCGCCTGGTGGTCGTTGCGTGCCTGGACAATCTCGGCAAAGGCGCGGCGGGGCAGGCGGTACAAAATTTTAATCTCATGCATGACCACTCTGAATCGCTGGGGCTGATATGAGACTTGTGATCAAGATCGCGGGAGCGCTGCTTGACGACGAAGCGGCGGTGAAGTCGCTGGCGCGGCAGATTGCCGACCTCGCCAAGGCCGGCCACGAATTGCTGGTGATTCATGGCGGCGGCAAGATCTTTACAGCCACACTGGCGCGCATGGGAATCACAAGCCGTTTCGTCGGCGGACTGCGCGTCACGGACCGCGAAACGCGCGATGCCGCGGTGATGGTCTTCGCCGGCCTGCTCAATAAACGCCTGGCGGGAGCTATTTCGCTTGCGGGGCAGACGGCGGTAGGCATTTGCGCCTCTGATGCGGCGTGCTTCACGGCCGAGCCGATGATTCACGAAGGCGATGCGGGCGGCTTGGGCTACGTCGGCTATTTGACCGGCGTGAACGTCGATTTTTTTAGCTCGCTCTGGCGTGCGGCGATCGTTCCTGTAGCGTGCTGCCTCGGCCTGGGCTCGGATGGAGAGCTCTACAACATCAATGCGGACCACATGGCCGCGGCAGCGGCGGAGTATTGCCAGGCGGACCGGCTGATTTACCTCACGGACGTCGCAGGAGTTCTCGACGGCGAAAAAGTGCTGGATAAAGTCACGGCCGGAGATGTCGAAGACTTGATCCGACACAGCAAAGTTTCTGGCGGCATGATTCTGAAGCTTGAAGCGGCAAAAAGAGCGCTTGCAGGCGGAGTGAGCCAGGTGCGCATCGTTGGTGGCACACGCCAGCACGCGCTTCTCTCCGCCACGAAAGGGGCTAAAGGCCCTGGGACACGCATTCTGGGGATGCCTCCTCTCGTGGAAACCAAACTCGCGGCCCGCGCGGCTCGATAGGAAAGACGATGACGCGGAAGACAGCCAAGGCATCTCCAAAAACGCCAAAATTCAACGCGACGCGTGCGCTGCGCCAAGCCGATCAGCATCTCGTCGGCACCTATCGCCGGCCGGAAATCGTATTTGTGCGCGGCAAAGGCTGCTGCCTCTACGATGCGCGCGGCAAGGCCTATCTCGATTTTCTCGGAGGTATTGCGGTCAACGCGCTCGGGTATTCGCATCCGGCGTTGGTGCGTGTGATTCGCCGAGAAGCGGCCCGCGCGATTCATCTTTCGAATTTGTTTCACAATCCTTTTCAGGGGCCACTGGCGAGCAAACTCGCGGAGTGGTCCGGCTTGGATCGTGTTTTCTTTACGAACAGCGGCACGGAGGCCATCGAAGGCGCGCTGAAGCTGGCGCGCGCATACGCAAAGAAAAACGGTGTGGCGGGAGCAAGACCCAAGACGCGGTTTCTGGCGTTGGAGAATTCTTTCCATGGCCGGACGTTCGGAGCCGTTTCCATTACGTATCCGGCGAAATATCGCGAGCCTTTCGAGCCGCTCGTGCCCGGCGCGGAGTTTGTGCGGTTCGACGATTTGGCAGATCTCGAGAGCAAATTCGACGACATGGTTTGTGCCATCGTCATTGAGACGATTCAGGGCGAGGGCGGGATTTATCCGGTCAGCGAAGCTTTTTGGCAGCGCGCCCGCCAGCTCGCGACGCAACAAGGCGCTGTAATGATTGCCGACGAAATTCAATGCGGGCTCGGGCGGACGGGCCTGAAATTCGCATATCAGCGCTTCTCCGCCAAGCCCGACGTCGTGACGGTCGCCAAGCCGCTGGCCGGCGGACTGCCGCTGGGCGCGTTTATCGCAGGCGAAGAATTTGCCGCCGCGCTGACTCCCGGGATTCATGGCACGACATTCGGCGGCGGACCGCTGGTCTGTGCTGCTGCACTGGAATTTCTGGGGGTCATCGAGAAAGAGAAACTGCTCGAAAACATCAGAGCGCGCAGCGAGGAATTGCAGGCCGGCTTCAAGAAACTTCGGTTGCGCTTCGATTTCATTCGCGAAATTCGCGGCGAAGGCCTCATCCTCGGTTTGGATTTGGCCATCGAAGGCGCACCAGTTGCCGAAGAGGCCTTGCGGCGCGGCCTGATCATTAATTGCACGCACGAACACATTCTGCGTTTTCTGCCGCCGTTCAATATCCGCTCGCAGGATGTGCGCGAATTCTTGAAGAAACTGGAAGTGGCGCTCGAAAAAGCTCCAAAGAAGGCATGGAAGCCGGCCGAAACCGGACACACGCAGCAAAATTTCAAATTCGAAGAGGCGGCGCACGCGAAGGCGAGCGCCGCAGCGAGGTAATCATGGCCGTCGCCGCTGCTCCAACCGTTGCGCCTCTAACGCACGATCTTTTGACCGGCTCCGAATGGGTCCCGGCTCAGATTCGCGAACTTTTTCATCTCGCGGCGGACATCAAAGCGCGTCCGGAACGATATCGCAGCGCGCTTGCAGGACGCTTCCTCGCCATGATTTTCGAAAAGCCGTCGCTGCGCACGCGCGTGACGTTTGAAGTCGGCATCGCCAGCATGGGTGGCGGCGCGGTGTTTCTCGATCACACGCAATCGCGCCTCGGTGAACGTGAATCGGTTGCCGACGTTGCGAAAAATCTCGACCGCTGGGTGCAGGGCATCGTCGCGCGGGTCTTCGAACAAAGCGTCCTCGAGGAACTGGCGCAAAATGCTTCGATTCCGGTCATCAACGCGCTTTCCAATCGCTATCATCCCTGCCAGGCGCTCGCTGATTTTTTTACGCTCGAGGAGCGCTTCGGCAGCGCGCGCGGCATGAAGTTCGCCTACGTGGGCGATGGAAATAATGTGTGCCATTCGCTGATGATGCTCGGCGCGCGGCTGGGAGCGCATGTGCGCGTCGCAACGCCGGAGGGCTACGAACCGGATGCGGCCATCGTCGCCGATGCGCGGCGTGCGGCACGCGAAACGCGTGGAAAAATCGAGATCCTTCGCTCGCCGGAGGAGGCCGTCGCCGGCGCACAGGCCATTTATACCGACGTCTGGGCCAGCATGGGCCAGGAGAACGAAGCGGCCGCGCGCGAGAAAGTCTTTGCGCCCTACCAGATAAGCGAATCCCTGATGGAGCACGCTGATCCAAACGCCGTTTTCATGCACTGCCTGCCCGCGCACCGCGGTTCGGAGGTCATGGGGGGCGTCATTGATTCCCCGCGTTCCATCGTCTTTGATCAGTCGGAAAACCGTTTGCACATTCAGAAAGCAATTTTGCTCACCCTGCTTGGCTAAGGAGAAACCGTTGGCGAAAAAAGTTGTCCTGGCATATTCCGGAGGGCTCGATACCTCCATCATCATTCCGTGGCTGAAGGAAAATTATCATTGTGAAGTCGTCGCCATGATCGGCGACCTCGGACAGAAAGAAGATTTGGAAGCGGCACGCCGCAAGGCACTTGCCACCGGCGCAAGCGCGGCTTACGTCGAAGACCTGCGCGAAGAATTCATCACGCGCTACATCTGGCCGACACTGCGCGCCGGCGCGGTCTACGAGCACAAGTATCTGCTGGGCACTTCCTTCGCACGGCCGATCCTAGGACGGCGCCAGGCGGAACTCGCCCGCAAAGTCGGCGCCGACGCCGTGGCCCACGGCTGCACGGGCAAAGGCAACGACCAGGTGCGCTTCGAACTCGCCGTGAAAGCCATCGCGCCGGAAATGAAAATCATTGCGCCATGGCGCGAATGGAAAATCAATTCGCGCGAGGACGCCATCGCCTACGCGCGCGAACACAATATTCCCATCGAGCAAACTACGAAAAACATTTATAGCCGCGACCGCAACATCTGGCATTTGAGCCACGAGGGCGGACGCCTGGAAGATCCCGCGAACGCGCCCGAAGAAGCCATGTGGCAGTGGGTGGTTTCGCCAGCGGCTGCGCCGAACGCGCCTGCGGAAGTCGAAATCGGCTTCGAAAGTGGTGTTCCGGTTTCGGTGAATGGGAAAAAACTCGGCGCGCTGGCCTTGCTCGAAGAGCTAAACGACATCGCCGCGAAAAATGGCGTGGGACGCATGGACATTGTGGAGAATCGCCTGGTGGGCATGAAATCGCGCGGCGCATACGAAACGCCGGCGGGCACTTTGCTCGTCATCGCGCATCGCGAGCTCGAATCCCTTTGTCTCGACCGCGAGACGCTGCATTACCAGCAGCATTTGGCGCTGCGCTATGCCGAAATGGTTTATTACGGAATGTGGTTCACTCCGTTGCGCGAGGCGCTCGACGCATTCTTTGCATCCTCGCAGAGCCGCGTCACGGGCTCGGTTGGGCTGAGCCTGTTCAAGGGCAATGTCGATGTCACGTCGCGCAAGTCGCCCTATTCACTCTATCGCACGAATTTGGCGAGCTTCACAATGACTGGCTACAACCCGAAGGACGCCGAAGGATTCATCAATCTTTTCGCGTTGCCGATCACGGTTCCCATGGAGAGCGAGGCGCGTTGAGCGAAGCGGCACAGAAGAAAATGTGGGGCGGGCGGTTCGACCGCGCTCCAGACCAGGCATTCTACGATTTCGAAGCCTCCTTTCGCTTCGATCGCCGGCTGCTTCCCTTCGAGCTGCAGCTCGACCGCGCCTGGGCGCGCGGCCTGGAAAAAGTCGGCATTCTGAGCGACGATGAAACCAGGCAAATCCTGGCTGCGCTCGACCAGATTGAAAGGCGCTCCCTTGCTGAGCCAAAGTGGCTCGATGCGTCGAACGCGGAAGATGTGCATCATTTCGTTGAATCCACGCTGACGGAAATGCTTGGGCCTCTGGGACAGAAGCTCCACACGGGACGCAGCCGCAACGAAATGGTGGTCACGGAATTTCGCATGTTCGTCAAATTCGCTGCCAGAGAAACGCGCGCCGCAGTGGCCGCGCTCATCGAGGCCTTTCTCGCTCAGGCAGAGGCCAATTTCGGCGTGCCCATGCCCGGCATGACGCATATGCAACTGGCGCAGCCGATTCTGCTTTCGCATTTCCTGCTTGCGCATGCGGAGGGGTTCTTCCACGATCTCAATCGCCTGGCGTTTGCCGTGAACACTTCCGATGCATGCCCGCTCGGCTCGGGCGCGCTGGCGGGCTGCGCTTTCCCGGTGGATCGCCGCGCCATGGCCAATGAGCTGGGATTTGCGCGCGTCACGCGAAACAGTCTCGACTCCGTCAGCCGCCGTGATTTTCCGCTCGACTATCTTTACGCGCTTGTGGTTCTCGCCAGCCATCTTTCGCGCCTCGCGGAAGACATGATTCTTTTCGCGTCGCCCGGTTTCGGCTTCGTCATTTTGCTGGACGAATATTCGACGGGCAGCAGCCTGATGCCGCAGAAGAAAAATCCAGACGCATGGGAGCTGATTCGCGGAAAATCCGGCCGCGTCACGGCAGCGCTCATCGCTTTGCTGGTCACGATGAAAGGATTACCGACGAGCTATCAGCGCGATTTGCAGGAAGACAAAGAGCCATTATTCGGCGCGCACGATGAAGCACTGGCGATGACGCGCATTGCGGCAGGAGCCATCGCCGCGGCAAAATTCGATGCTGCGAAACTCCGCGCCGCAGCCCAGGACCCGGCATTGACGGCGACGGAAGCCGCCGATTACCTCGTCGCGCGGGGAGTTCCATTCCGGCAGGCGCACGAAATCATCGGCAAGCTTGTTCGCGACGCGGAAGGCGATGCGCGGGGTTTCGGCCACTGGCCAGTCGAAAAGCTGAAAAAATATTCGCCGGCTTTCGGCGCGGATTTTGCGCAGGCGCTGACGGTCGATGGCTCGCTGGCGCGCCGCAGCGCCTCAGGAGGGACGGCGCCAAATGCCGTTCGCGCGGCTCTTGACGAAGCGAAAATTCGCCTCGCCGCGCAGGAGAAATTGGTATGAGGTCGCGGCGCGCGCGTCCCGGCGATGCTGCAGCGATTCACGCGCTCATCGCGTACTATGCCGCGCAGGGCATTTTGCTGCCGCGCACGGAAGAAAACGTGCGTGAGCGCGTTTCCAGCTTCCTTGTCCTCGAAGAAAAATCTCAAATCGTCGGCTGCGTGTCACTGGAAAGCTACGGGCCGGATCTCGCGGAAATCCGCTCGCTGGCCGTGAGCCCGGATATTCGCGGGCGGGGCCTCGGCGCGCGTCTTGTGCAGTTCGCCCTTCTGGATGCGCGGCGCAGAAGGATTGCCCGCGTCTTTGCTGTCACGCATGCGCCTGCATTTTTCGAGCATCAAGGTTTCGCAGCCTCCTCGCGCCGGACGCTGCCGGAAAAAATCGAGCGCGACTGTTCGGTTTGCCCAAAGGCTCGTCGTTGCCGTCTGATCGCTGTCATCGCCAATGTTCTGCCCGAGCGCTCCGCATTGTCCATTCTTGATAACGTCGCGTCGCCCGTTCCGGCCGCATGAAATCGCGAATCTCCACGTTGCTCCTGCCTCGCGGCTTCTCGTTTTCCGCTGTCGGCTGCGGACTGAAAAAATCAGGACTTGATCTGGGCCTGATCGTCAGCGAAACGCCAGCCGCGGCCGCTTGCGTGTTTACGACCAACCTCGTCAAGGCCGCACCGGTGGTCGTGTCGCAGGCGCATTTGCGTAAATCGGCTGGCAAGATGCGCGCGATCATAGTCAATTCCGGAAACGCCAATTGCGTCACCGGAACCGCGGGATTGCAAGCTTCGCGCAGGACCGCAGTTGTGACCGCGAAAAGACTCGGGTGCCAGCCGGAACAAATCCTTGTCTGTTCGACAGGCGTGATCGGCTTGCCCATTCGCGTGGAGCGAATCCTCCGGACAATTCCCGTGCTTAGTACAAATCGTTCCGAGCATCCTGCTTCCTTCGCCCTACTTACGCGCGCCATCATGACCACGGACACGCGTCCCAAATGGGCTGCAGCGAATTGCCGAATTGGCGGCAAGACTGTGCGCGTCCTCGGCTGCGCCAAGGGCGCGGGAATGATTCATCCGAATATGGCCACGATGCTTTCCTTCATCGTGACGGACGCTGCTGCGGTGCCTGCTGTTCTCTCTCGCGCGCTGCGCGAAGCCGTCGCGGGAACCTTCAATTCCATCACCGTCGATGGCGATACATCGACAAACGACACGCTCGCGCTGCTTGCCAACGGCGCTTCCGGCGCTCCCGCGATTCGCGCGGGCACTGCCACTTACAAGAAATTTCGTGCAGCGGTCGAATCCGTTTGCCACTCGCTGGCGCTGCAAATCGTCGCGGATGGCGAAGGCGCCCATCGCGTGGTCGAAATCGAGGTTCGCGGCGCGCCATCCGATCGCGTGGCGGATCAGATCGCCCGAACCATCGCTAATTCGCCTCTCGTCAAGACCGCGCTCGCCGGCGGAGATCCAAACTGGGGGCGAATCCTGGCTGCAGCGGGGCGCGCTGGAGTGCATTTCGATCCTCAGCGGGTAGAAGTTCGCATGGCCGGCATCCTGATGTGCCGCAATGGCGTTGCGCATCCGTTTGGCGAACGTGCTGCGCATCGCAAATTGCTCGCGAAGCATGTCCCGATTGTCGTGGATTTGCACGCTGGCCGCGGCCACGCGCGCGTCTGGACGTGCGATTTCACCGGCGACTATGTGCGCATCAACGCCAGTTACCGCAGCTAGAATCCCGCAGGAAAATAGATTGGAATCGCAGCGTGCGGCTTACGCGATTGCCGCATCTTGCTTCAGCTTCTGTGAACGCGGCGGGACTTCCTTGCGTTCCACGCGCCCGGCGGCATAGCGATAATGTTCCAGCATCGCCGAACTCACGCCTTGCTGCACAAGCTGCGGCACGTCAAGTTTCGTTTCCGCGGCATCCAACTCGGCGGCGCTCGCGTGCAGCACAGGGCTGCGCGGCAGGAAAATCGGACAGCAATCGTGGAATGGTTCGGAAGAGATATCGTACGTCCCGATTTTTCGCGCGATCTCCAGGATTTCCATTTTGTCTGTTCCCACCAGCGGGCGAAAAACGGGCAGCTTCGCCGCTGCTTCCACGGCGATCATGTTGCGCAGCGTTTGCGACGCCACCTGCGCCAGACTGTCGCCTGTGATCAGTGCCAGCGCCTGATCGTGCTTCGCCAAGACTTCGGCGATTCGCAGCATCATTCGCCGATAGAGCAGCACGCGGCAATTCTCCGGCGCATAGCGAACAATTTCGCGCTGAATGGCCTCGAACGGCACCCGATAGAGCTTCGCCGTAAATTGCCAAGGCACAAGCTTCTCCACGAGCCCGCGCGCCACGTGCACGGACGATTCGCCGGGCCGCGCGCCCGTTCCGTAAAAATGAGCGAACGAAAGATGCGCGCCGCGCTTCATCATCTGGTATGCAGCCACGGCGGAGTCGAATCCTCCGGAAAGCAGGCACATCATCTTTCCCGCCGTGTTTGCTGGCAGTCCGCCTGGACCGGGAATTTTCCGCGCGTAGACCAGCGCGGGACCCGAGGTGATCTCGATTCGGCAGGTGACGTCTGGATCGTTCAATTTCACGCGCGCACGGCGGCCAGCAGCGGCAAGCTGGTCTTCCACGTAGCGCCCCACAACTCTCTCGATTTCCGAGCTAGGATGGGGAAAGGATTTATCGCTGCGGCGCGCGCGAATGGCGAATGTCGAAAACTGCAGCGGCTCGATTTCCTTCCACGCCGCGCGGCACAGCGCACCGAGGTCCAGTTCGACCGGCTGGGCAACTGCGTAGTAGGCCAAGCCGGTAATTCTCGCCACGCGCGCAAGCACCTCTTCGAGCGACGCCCCTTTCCCGAGGCGCACGACGATGCGGTCGTTCGGCCGTTCCACTTTTTCAATCGGGATTCCTTCCAAACCTGCGCGCACAGCCCGGGAAAGCTGCGAGGCAAAATATCGCCGGTTGCGGCCCTTCAGCCACAGTTCATGATAATGAATGACAACCGCAGGTTGCGTCATGCCCCACAATTCCCTTGCAATGCGTTGGTTTCAGTATACCAGCCACGGCGGCGACCGGTTAGATCCGCGTGCCGTTCGGAGGACAAAATGGCCCAAAATTCGTGTGTCGGAATGGTTCCTAACCATATCGAAACACGACCTCACGCTGAACGACTTTTCTTGACAGCGGGGGTTACAATTCACGGCACTAGCACGCGCAGTCCACAGGACATGAGGACATGGCGCCTGCGACGCTGTATCGAAAAACCGCATCTAAGAACTGCGACGGTAAGGGGGAGGATCCAATGTGGGTCCGCCGAGATTGGGACGATTTTTTCAACCGCATCCGCAAGCGCGGCACGGCGGTGCAGCCGCCTCGGCCCGTGGACCGATCGGCGCGGAATCGCTTGATTCCCGCCGAAGGCTATAGTCTAGCGGAACTTGACGATGCTGGATTGAGCCTGGAACAGGCCGAAGTCCTTGGTTTACCGGTGGATGCCCTCCGTGTAGGTAGCGATCAGGCCAATGTCACCGCACTCCAGATGTTCCTGCGCGCCAGCCGGACCCGCTACTAGGCAGCTTTCTTCTTACGCTCAATATAGGTACCCGTACTCTTGACGTTGTGACCGAAATCGGTAAACTGCCCTTTCGCTCTATGGCGACACAGCTCAATCCGGCAGCGATCCAAGTGGTCCTGGACCACCCTCTGCGCGAGCTCGAATTCCCGCAGCGCGAGGCGGCCTTCTTCTACGGCCTCTTCCTCCGTGGCCATTCCGCCGAAGAGCTTCGCCGCGACATTGAAGTCCCTGCCGCCGTGCTGGCGAAGTGGGATCGTGAGGCCACGCGCCAGCCGGAACAGCGCGTCGTTTTCCAGCGTATGCTCGAATATCGCCGCCACGTGCTGGCGATCTTCGATTCGCTCGTCGGCTTCGACGCCAAAACGCAGCGTCTGCAGTAACTCCCGCTTTATTTCAAATTCCGTTCACACCGGCCAGGATTCCTTGACCCATTTTGGAGGGTCGCATACACTACCTATTTGGGTCATCGAAATTGCAGTGAGCAGAGCGTGCGCTCCTGCGAATAAACTGAGCCAGGCGCGGGAAAGCGCCATGTAAGGAGAGAATCGTTGCCGAAGCGCACTTTTCAACCGCATGTTCGCCGCCGCCACAAGAAGCACGGATTCCGCGCGCGAATGAAAACCAAGAGTGGACAACAAGTTCTTGCCCGACGCAGAAAAAAGGGACGCCACAGCCTTACCCGCGTCTGAGCGCCCGAAAGCCAATCGAGAGAGCGGCGATGCAGTGCCCAAGCGCCTGCGCCGGAATTTGCCGCGCGAATGGCGGCTGGTACGGCGAGCGGAGTACGAAGCTGTTTACCGTGGAGGCCGCCGGCGGTCGAATCAGACCTTTGTGATTTTCGTGCGACCCAATGGGCTCGCGCGCGACCGTTTCGGCATGAGCGTGAAGAAAGCGCTGGGCAATGCCGTGTTGCGCAATCGAATCCGAAGGCGCATTCGAGAGATTTTGCGGTTGCATCGCGAGGAGATGCCCGCCGGGTGGGATATCGTGATTCATCCAAGCAAAACCGTGGCCACGCTGAAGTTCGCGAAAATCGAAGCGGAACTGCTTTCGCTGATTCCTCGCGAGAAGCGAGCGGCAGAGTGAATCCGAAACGCGCCGCGCGGTGGCTCGCGCTCTTTCTCGTGCGCGTATATCAGGTTTTCCTGGGGCCTTTCTTTGGCGGCAACTGCAAGTTCGAACCCTCCTGCTCTCACTACACGCATCAAGCCATCGAGCGATTTGGCGCGGCGCGTGGAATCTGGCTGGGGGCGAAAAGGCTGCTGCGCTGCCGTCCTTTTTCCACTGGCGGATACGATCCGTTGCCGGAAATTTGGCCTGGCGAGAGCCTGAATGAAGATTCGAACCACGCATCCGTAACCGCCCATTCGTTGGAACAGCACACCTCAGGAGTTGCGCGTTGAGCATGAGCGACGAGCAACGAATGGGCCTGGCCATCATTTTGATGGCCGCCGTTTTGATCCTCTGGTCGCGTTTTTTCAAGCCGCCCGTCCCGCAGAAGCCGCCTGAAACCAATCCTCCCACTAATGTGCAGCAGCCAGCGCCCGGACAGCCTTCGCGGCCCGTTATAGCGTCTTCTTCAGCACCGGCTACGCAGCAGACGACAATTCCTGTGCAGCAAGCGAATGGCGAAGAAACTGTCGCCGTCGAGAGCGGACTTTACCGCGTCGAATTGTCGAACGTAGGCGGCGTGGTCCGCAGTTGGAAGCTCAAGAAATACCGCAACAATGAAACTCCACCGAAGCCGCTTGAATTGGTGAATTCCGCGGCGGCAAAGCAGCTCAACGCATGGCCGCTCTCCGTTTGGCTTGACGACCCGAAACTCGACGCGGTGGCAAACTCCGGGTCCTATGTTGTCACGCAGCGTGTCACTGCCCCGGTTTCCGGATCGTCAAAAGCGGCCGTTGAAACACCGGTTCCAAACGGCGCCACACTGCAAGCGCCCGTGGAAATCGTTTTCGAGTGGAGCAATGGCCATCTCCATATCGTGAAGGCATTGAAATTCGCCGCGAATTACGAGGTCGAGCTGGACGTTTCCGCTTCGTTTGACAAGCAACCCATCCCGTTTGGCATTTCCTGGCGCGGCGGATTCGGTGACCAGTCGGTCCCCAATGCGGCCGCGCTCACGCAGGTTTTTTACAGCGAAAATCAGAAAGTCGTGCCGCTGACATACAAGAAACTCGGCGTGAAAGATCATCCCGAAATTCCTGTGCAAGTCTCAGGCTATATGGACGCCGCGGGCATCGAGGATACGTTCTTCACCGCGGCCTTTCTGTCGCCTCAGCCGGGAATCGCTCTGTGGGATTGGACGCAATATCAAAACCTCACGGAAGACGGCAAAACTTCGCAACAGCCTGTCGTGGAAATGGCCGCTGGGCCGCAGGCACCCGGCGCATGGAATACGCGCCTGTACGTCGGCCCGAAGGAATTTTCGCAACTCGACCATCTGAATCCGCCGCTGACAGGTCTGGTGCAATACGGCTATATGAGCTTTATCGCCAAGCCACTGCTGTGGACTCTGAATTGGATTTACAAGTACGTGCCGAACTACGGCTGGGCCATCGTTCTGCTCACCATCGTCATCAACATGGCCCTCTTTCCACTCAAAATAAAGGGCTGGCAATCCACCAAGCGCATGCAGAAAGCCATGCCGCGCATCAAGGCCCTCCAGGAAAAATACAAGAAGTATTCGTTGCGCGATCCACGGCGGCGCGAAATGCAAGAGGAGATGTCCGCGATCTATAAGGAAGAAGGCGCGAATCCGATTTCCGGCTGTTTGCCGCAATTGGTTCAATTCCCGATCTGGTTTGCTCTTTATCGCATGTTGCAGTATTCGATCGAGCTCCGCCACGCGCCCTGGATCGGATGGATTCACGATCTTTCGGCCCGTGATCCTTATTACATTCTGCCAATCCTGATGACTGCGGCGATGTACTTCATGACCAAGATGACGCCAACGCCGACCGTCGATCCTGCACAGCAGAAAATGATGGCGCTGATGCCACTGGCCTTCGGATTTCTCTTCTTTTTTTACTCCAGCGGACTGGTTCTTTATATTTTCACCAGCAGCGTCGTCGGCATCCTGCAGCAATTGTATTTGAACAAAAGCGATCCGCTTCCCTCACGCAGTCCCTTCAAAAATAAGCCGCTCAAAGCGTAGCCCTGCGCGCCCGCGCTATCCGTCTGTTCAATTGCGGGCGCAATCTTTGTGTCTTAGGCCAGTTCGAGAAGATAGCCCGCTTTGCCGACGTTGAAGCAGCGCGTGCGGCCAATCTGGTCACTCTTTCCTGCGCATTCGTGGATGTGTCCGCAGAAAAGCATCTCAGGCTGCTCGCGTTCGATCCATCCGCGCAGCGCCGTGCTTCCAGCATGTTTGCCTGGCGCAAATTCGTCGAGCTTCGAGCCGTGCGGCGGCACATGCGCGACCAGGTAAAGCGGCGTAAGGTCGCGAAACTTTTCGAGTGTCTCGGCGATTTGCTCTTCGGTGTATTCCCCGGGCGTATTGAACGGTGTGATGTTACTATAGCCGAGCCCCGCCCAGTGCATTGGGCCAAGCTGTCGCGCCTTATGGTGAAAATTGACAAGTCCAAAGCGCGCGCAAAATTTCTCGATGTCCTCAGCGTTTTCGTGGTTGCCGGGAATCACCCACACTCGCTCGCCATATTTTTGGAGCAGCGGTCCGCAGCGCTCCAATCCGTGCCCGAATGTAGCCAGATCTCCCGCGACAATGTAAACGTCCGCGGAGTTCGCCAGGCATTTTTCCAGCGCGTTCAAATCACCATGAATGTCGCTGAAAATTTGGATTTTCATTGTGTCTTGTCCGCCTTTGACCCGCCACGTGGAAAGTTTGGCCCGCGCTGAATCCAGCCGTAATGCAGCAATTTACCTTGTGCGTCGAAAATCACTCCAAAGGTGAAAGGCGTCGGCCCGCGCTCACTGCCTTCGAAAAAACGAGGGTCCGCGTATTCAACTATATTCCTGTCGCCGACGGCGAAATAACGAACCACCGGGAAGCGTGCAAACCAAAGATAAGTCTGCACCGGCTCGAGCCGCGCTGCCTCAGCAATGAATTGGTTCGACGGCGAATCAGCGACAAAATGAAAATTCGCATCATGTGAATTCAGCAACGAAAAACTCGATTGATAAACTCCCGTCGGCGTCAGAATCATCCCATTCCAATCCAGCATCGACGGCGGAAGCGGAAGCGCGCCAATCCTTTCGATATCCACATGATGGCTATCGGCAAACGCCCGCACGCGGTCCATCGCGACGTGATGCGCCACGCCGCAGGCAATCACGTAAGCGCATGCGACCGCAAATCCAGCCTGGCACCACCTCGCGCGGCCGATACGGCTTCCCCAGTGTCCGCGCGCCGGCAGAAAGCAGAGCGCCATGAAAATTGCCACCGCAATCGCGACTACCCCCAGTGAAAATGGAAATCCGGCTGCCCCCGCAAGCGCCCATGCGCCGAGCGCCAGAATTGCAAAAAAAACAAACATCGCGCCGCCACGCTTACGGCTTACAGAAGGATCGTCGTGCACCCACGCGATGAGCTGCGGGACAAGCAGAAGCGCGGTGAAAACAAAATCGATGATAAAAAGCCAGTCCCAAGCGACGCGATCCGTTGAAAACGGATTGAGCAAGCGCGTCCCGAAAGACGTAAACCCGTCGAGAATAATGTGGCTCGCGATGCCCGCGGCATAAATCACAAAGAGCATCGCGAAGGATGGGCAGCGTATCTCGCGGCGCGTCCGCTTCGCATACCAGATAACGCCGGCGCGCGTGAGCCATGCGAGCGCCGCGGCGAAAATCGGCAGTCCCACAAACGAATGCGCGAATCCGCGGTGGTACCGTGCAATCGCCAACGGATCGTGCGAAGCAGCATCAACGAAAATGTCGACGTCCGGAAAAACCGCGCCGAGCGTCGCCGCAAAAATCGCCACGCGTGCGTTGCGCTTCGAAAAAAATGATTTGCCGATTAGCGCGCCGGCAATGCCGTGTGTAACAGGATCCATAACCGAATCGAAAATAGTTTACACGAAGTGCCTGCGCGGCATTCGATCGGCCGCGAGATGCCCACGCACGCGCTATACGACTTCGATGAGCGGCGATCGTTTCGCGACGACCTCGCCGATTTCTGCGCCGCGCACGGCGTGGCGTTCGAGCGCTGCACAGGCCGCCGCGGCGTGCTCGCGTCCAATGGCGAAGAGAAACCCACCCGATGTTTGCGGGTCAAACAGCAAAGCACGAATTTCCTCCGACACATTGCCCGCGAAGCCGACGCACGACTCAATGAACTCACGGTTGCTTTTCAGTCCGCCGGCGAAAAAACCGCCGCCTGCCGCCTCGCGTGCACCCGGCAGAAAAGGAATTTTCGCTGAATCGATCCGGAACGATGCATTGCTCCCCGCCGCCATTTCTCTCGCATGGCCAAGCAGCCCGAAGCCGGTAATATCCGTCACGGCATGAACCGCAGAGCCGTCCGCTGTCGTCGCTTCGATTTCGTGCAGTGCATCCGCTGTGCCGCAATTCAGCCGCGCCATCGACGCATTCGCCGCGTCCACAGCCTCCGCTCCTGCCTTCCCAGCCTTGAGCGCCGTAGCGACGACTCCCGTGCCGATCGGCTTCGTCAGAATCAAGACATCACCGGGCCGCGCGCCGACGTTGCGCCAGATTTTCTTCGGATCGATGATTCCCGTCACTGCGTATCCGAATTTCAAATCCTCGTCGCGCACGGAGTGTCCGCCCAGAATCGTGCAGCGCGCTTCATCCATCTTCGATAACCCACCGCGCAAAATCTGTTCCAGCACAGCTGCGTCGCCATCTGGCGGAAATCCCACAATCGAAAGCGCCGAAACTGGCTTGCCGCCCATGGCGTAAATATCGCTCAGTGAATTGGCCGCGGCGATTTGACCGAACGTAAACGGATCGTCGGCGATCGGCGTCAAAAAATCGACGGTTTGAACCAGCGCGAGGTCATCCCTCAGTCGATACACGCCTGCGTCGTCGTTGGTTTCAAAACCAACAAGAAGATTCGCATCAGTCGGCCGTGGTAAGCGGCGCAGCACGGAGTCCAAAAGACCTGGACTCAGCTTGGCCGCTCAACCCGCAGCCTTGGCCGCCGACGTCAATCGCACGGGGTTCGCCAAGGACGCTTTTCTCCTCATTCCAAAAATCGAAAGCGAACAATTATACGCCGCGCCGGCACAAATCAGGCACAAACGCAACGGCCACCATTTATTTGCTATCGCGCGAAGTGTAAAATCATTGTATGACTTCGTCTCGCACGCGAAACACGAAAATGGCAGCTGCTTTTGCACTTTTTGCCGTTGCCGTGTTCCTTCCCGAAGTCGTCTCTGCAGCCTGGCATGTTGCGCATGGAGAGACTGTCACTTTTCGCGGCTGGAAGGTCAATGTTCCCTTTGAATGGTTTGCGCGCAGCCAGGGTGAAGATATGACTGTCGAGCGAATGACGCGGCTTTCCTGGCTGCCGCATCCGGTGGTCGTTTTCGAACCTTCTCACTTTACGCGCCAGTATCATTTTCAGTCCGATGTATACGCAAAGTCCGAAGCCCTGGTAATGAAGGGAAAGGGATACCTGCCCAGCGGTCAGCGAACTCTCGAGATTGCCGGCGCGGACGGGCTGTGCTGGACGTTCGACTCCTCTGCTAGTCCCAATAACGTGTGGATTTCTTGCATCGTTCCGAAGGAGCTGACTTCAGCGGACTACAGCGGGCCAAAAGACTACGCTGCGAGTTTCTTCTCTCTGCTACAGCAGATCAAGCCTGCGAAGCCCTAACAGCGCCGTGCGTCTTTCAGCTTTGTACCGCCGACCGGATGGGAATAGCAATGGTGTGAGCCTCTTCGGCTTGCGTCGCTGCGGAAAGCATGTGGCACTGACCGTCGAGTACACCGCCGGAATGAATCACCAGGCAGGGAGCGTGAATTTCGCCCGTCACTACGCCTTTCGGCTGAATTTCGACGCGCTGCTTCGCGAAAATCTGCCCGTCGAATCGCCCGGCAATCGTCACATCGTTCGCGTGGATCTGGCCTTCAACCTTCGCGTTTTCCCCGAGCAGCAATCCATGCTCGGACGTGATGTCGCCTTTCACTTGCCCGTCGACGCGAAACATTCCGCCGACCCTGAGCTTGCCTTCAAAGCTCACGCTGTGATCAATAAATCCGGCCCATTCGGAAGAGCCGTTGGAACGCCCGCCCAGCCACTTCGAAGCCATCGGATGCCTCCCGCTCAAAGAGGAAACATCCGTAATTATCTCTCAGCAATGAGCCTGTAAATACGGTCCAAATCGGTGTCGTTGTAGTATTCGATAACAAGCTCTCCTGGGCGCAACGCGGTGCGCGGGCGAACGGAAACACGCGTTCCCAGGACGCGCTGCAGCTCCTCAATCGCCGCCCGCGTGTTTGCATCGATCTGCCCGCCCAGCGGCTGAGTCGCGCCACGCTGCCGTCGGCGCGTCGCCAAGCGCTCAATCGCTCGCACGGTCAAATTGCCGCGGGCCGCGCGCTTGGCAGTTTCTAGCCGCAGCCTCGCATCTTCGATCCCCAGCAATGCACGAGCGTGCCCTGCGCTCAACCGGCCGTCCTCCACGAGTTCCCTGACGGGTGCTTCAAGCCGCAGGAGTCGCAGCGCATTCGCCACTGTCACGCGATCCTTCCCCGTTCGCATCGCTGCTTCTTCTTGCGTCAGGTGAAACTCCTGGATCAGCCGGTCATAAGCGGTCGCCTGCTCGATAGGGTTGAGGTCCTCGCGCTGGAGATTTTCAACCAGCGTGATTTCCATCGCCTTCTCATCCGTTACGTCTCGAACCACCGCCGGAACTTTGTGCATTCCGGCAAGTTGCGCGGCGCGCCAGCGCCGCTCGCCCGCGAGAAGCTGGAAACGCGCCCCGTTTCTGCGCACGACAATGGGCTGGATAATTCCAGTCCGCGCAATGGACTGGGCCAATTCATCAAGCGCGGATTGCGAAAAGCGCGTGCGCGGTTGGTATGGGCTCGGCTCAATCACGTCGATGTCGATTTGCAAGACAGAATCGCCATCAGTTCGCTCAGGAACCCGCGCAGGGGCTACCGCCGCTCCAGCCACTGCACTGGTCGCCTGTGCCCCAGTCGTCCCGCCGACCTTGCCAACAGGAGTTGCCGGAGCCCCAGCTTCAGGCTCCCGAATGAGCGCGCTGAGCCCTTTCCCCAGAGCGTTTCTGGTCATTTGTGATAACCTCCTTCGCGAGTTGGATATAACTCTCGGCACCTTTACTATGTATGTCGTAGAATATGATTGGCTTTCCGTAACTTGGTGCTTCAGCTAGCCTTACGTTTCTTGGGATCGCGGTTTCAAATACCTGCGCCCCGAAGAAACTCCTGAGATCCGCAGCAACCTGTTTTGAGAGCGTCGTCCGGTCGTCGTACATCGTCAGAAGAATTCCCTCGACTGCCAGTGCCGGATTGATCGTTCGGCGCAGCCGCATGAGCGTATCGAGCAACTCTGCAACTCCCTCCATAGCATAGTATTCGCATTGGATCGGAACCAATACCGCGTCGCTCGCGGCCAAGGCATTGATGGTCAGGAGGTCGAGCGCCGGGGGACAGTCAATGAGAATGAAATCGTAGCGGTCGCGAATGGATTCCGCAAATCTCTTGAGTCGGAACTCCCTTTCTTCGGAGTTGACGAGTTCCACCGCTGCGCCCGCGAGATTCTTATCCGATGGGATGACATCGAGACCAGAAACCTGTGATGGAATGATGACGCGCTCGGCGGGTTCATCGAGAATGATTGCGTTATAGAGAGTCCGTCGCGTCGGGTCCTTCGGAAATCCCAAACCGCCCGTCGTGTTTGCCTGCGGATCAGAATCTATGACCAGTGTACGCCTCTCTTGCGCGGCGAGCGACGCACTGAGATTTACTGCTGTCGTTGTCTTCCCAACGCCACCCTTCTGATTGGCGATCGCGATAATGCGGCCCACGGCTCAACCTCGCACGTCGTGAGCGAATTTAGCAGAACGATATTTCGCGTTGCAATATGTTTCACGTGGAACAATGCAGTTTGATCAAAACTAAGAGGAGAATCTGGTAGAAATGTTCCACGTGGAACATTCAGTGGGGATTTTTCGGTGTCCCAGCTAGAATCATCCTGTTCGACGTACCAGGAATGAGCGTCGGCTCGCCCCAACTCCACTCAGAGACCGCGAGCAGGTCGCGGCAATCGTCTTTGCCGATCCACAGCAAGATTCGCCCTGCCGCGTCAAGTTTGCTCCTGGACCAGCTCAGGAACTTCGGCGTCACTCCCAAGGCGCGAGATGTGACGCAGGAAAGCGCCCCAGCCTCAATCGAAACGGCCTCAAAACTGGTGGGCTGAATCTCCACATCGCGAAACTCAAGAACGCGAACCACTTCGTGCAGAAAGGCGCACTTCTTTTTATTGGGATCGATAACCGTCACTCTGAGTTCCGGTCTCACGATTTTGAGCGCCAGACCCGGAAAACCAGCTCCCGTACCAACGTCGGCTAGCCGACCTTTTTCTATGGACCACTTTTTCAGGGCAAACAGGCTCTCGCCAAAGTGAAATCTCAGAATCTCATCTTCCGATTTCACGGCCGTAAGAGCGATCTTGCGATTCCAGGCCGTCAATAACTCAATATAGGCGCGGATTTTTGCGGATTCCGACTCGGAGACGGAGGTCCCGTATGGCTCCAAGATTCTGCGCATTTCCTCAAAGTTCATAATCTGCCTAACTCGCGCGATATCATCGCGATAAAGGCTAGCTAACGCTCGACCCGGCCCACATAGAAATCCCCATCCCTCTGGCCACGACAATTCCAGCCGAAATGTCCACGATAAAGTGGACGATGATGCATGGAACCAAACTGTCAGAGAAAATCCGCACGGCGGAAAAGACAATACCAACTATAAATGTAGTTATTAGTCCCCTCTTTCCTTGATACAGATGCGCTACGGCGAAAAATGCAGCTGAAACGATCGCTCCGGCAACCACCGAGTCATGCAGGACGCGCTGAAAGATAGTCTCGACAAAGCCGCGGAAAATAATTTCCTCGCAGATTGCCACCGTGGCCGCCAGAAACACCGCAAGGATGGCTTCGCGGGGCTCGCGGGGCAAGAGTTTTTCCGCAAGCCTCCATATCAAGCCGCGTTTTTCGGGAGGAAAAGAAATAAGCCGGCGAATTCCGTAAATTTGATTGAAGACGAGAGCGATCGAAAGTCCAGCGCTGATCCACAAGGCGCGAAGCGGCTCTGGGAAGGCAAAGCCGAGCGCCAATCGCGAAGTGCCGTGCACATAGCACCGCCAGAGAATCACGGCGGTCAAAGTCCATTGAAATAAGATCGTCGATGCGTAGAGCAAAACGCGTTCGGAGGAGGCCAGTGCTGGCTGGCCCAGCAATTCCCGCACGCGCACAGTGCTGCGCCACGGAACCGCAACACCCAGAACGCCGAGAATGAGAACGTAATCCCAGTGCATTGGAGCGGCGCGCTATTATGCCGTTTTTCGCCTGCGCGGGCGATGGGAAACGCAGTGTTGACACGCCGCAGACGCGCGCTTTATCGTGGCTTGCTGACTTTAAGCGAATGAAGATTCTTGTGATTGGCGGAGGCGGACGCGAGCACGCGCTCGTCTGGAAATTGCGCCAGAGCGCAAGCGTGGAGCGCATTTGGTGCGCGCCCGGAAACGATGGCATCGCACAAGACGCGGAATGCGTCGTGGCAAAAACCTCTGACGTAGACGCTCTCGCTGCGCTTGCTGAAAGCCTTCGCGCGGACTTGACTGTTGTCGGGCCTGAGCAGCCGCTTGTTCTGGGCATTGCGGACGAATTTGCCCGGCACGACCTGCTTCTCCTCGGTCCGTCGGGCGGCGCCGCGCGACTGGAGGGCAGCAAGATTTTCGCCAAGGAGTTCATGCGCCGGCATGGAATTCCCACAGCTTCGACCTACGGCACGTTCGATTCCGCGGCGAAAGCTCGCGAAGCGCTGGTCAATGCAGACATGCCCGTGGTCGTGAAAGCAGACGGCCTATGCGCAGGGAAGGGTGTCTTGGTGACGTCGTCCGCCGGCGAAGCGGCGACGTTCATCACTCGCCTCATGGAAAGCGACGACTTCGGAGCCGCCGGCAATCACGTGATTATCGAAGAATGTCTCCAGGGTCCCGAACTTTCGTATATTGTTTTGACCGATGGCGACCGCTTCGCCCCGCTAGCAGCGTCGCGGGACTATAAACGCGTTGGCGACGGAAACGCCGGGCCAAACACAGGAGGCATGGGCGCCATTTCGAGCGACGAGCTGCTGTCCGCGGAAATGGAGCGTGTAATCCAGGAAAAGATCGTTCGTCCAGCCATTGAAGGCATGGCCAACGACGGCACACCCTACCGCGGATTTTTGTACTTCGGGCTGATGATGACTCCGGCGGGCCCCAAAGTCCTGGAATTCAATTGCCGCCTTGGCGACCCGGAGACCGAAGCGCTGGTGATGCGCATGAATTTTGATCTGGCGGAGGCGCTTTTCGCAGCCGCCAAGGGACGCTTGGCAAGCGCGGAAATGTCGTGGGAGCCAAAAGCGAGTTGCTGCGTTGTCCTGGCCGCCGAAGGATATCCGCAAAAGCCGAAAATGGGCGCAGAAATTTCCGGCCTGCCGAGCCGGGAAAAATCATCCTCTGCAACCGTTTTTCACGCCGGGACGCGGAAACTCGATGGCCAATATCGCGTCAATGGCGGCCGCGTACTCACCGTCGCGGCGGCTGGCGAAAGCCTCGCGCAAGCGCGTCTGCGCGCCTATGCCGAGGCAAAAAAGATTTCGTTTGAAGGAATGCAGTATCGCGGGGACATCGGCGGCGAAATGGACCGCGCGGAGGGTGAAGTGGCTCGCCGTTGAGCAGAGGGCGCAAAAAGAATCCTGAATCCACTGTAACGCAGCACGCAGAAGCAAAATTCCATCCTTAAAGGAGGCGAGGTGGCGGCAAAGCAAAATGCAAAAGCACTTGTAGGCGTAATCATGGGCTCGGATTCCGATTATCCGGTGATGGCCGAGGCCGGCCGCATGCTGGAAAAATTCGGCATCGGATTTGAAGTCGAAGTTGTCTCCGCGCATCGTTCGCCCGCGCGTGCTGCGGAATATGCCGAAACAGCGGCCAGGCGCGGTTTGAAAGCCATCATTGTCGGCGCAGGCGGCGCAGCGCATTTGGCCGGAGTGGTCGCGGCGCTAACCACGCTGCCGGTCATCGGCGTGCCGATGCCCTCCACTTCGCTGAATGGCATGGATTCTTTGCTTTCCACCGTGCAAATGCCAGGCGGCGTATCCGTGGCAACGATGGCCATCGGAAAGCCAGGCGCAACGAACGCCGGAATTTTCGCCGCGCAGATTCTCGCTCTGTCGGACGCGGAAATCGCCCGCAGGCTCGCGGACTATAAGAAAGAACTCGACGCCGGCGTCGCGGAGAAGAGTGCGCGGTTGAAGCGTGAAATCGCCGAGAAAAAATAGTTCTGCTTTTGCAGGTTATTCGCCGAATTTCAGAATTCGCCCGGGCCTGTTGGCTTACCAGGATGCACCAGGCTCGGCGCGTTCGCGGGGCGCGCCGATTCGCTTCCCGGCAGCGGAACTTCGGGCGGCGGGGCAATGAACCAGCCGACTCCCATATCCTTGTTCACTTCCGCTTCGATCATTCGCGCATTCGGAGGGGCACTCGCTTGCAGCGAAGTGCGGAGAAATGCGGCAACGTCCACCGCCTGCAACTTTTCGATCTTGCCATCCAGAATTTGCTCTGAAATGGCGCGCATGCCCGGAGCCGCGGAAATCGCCGCGTTGATGCGCGAATCGCCGGCAGCCACGAGCGTTTCGAGCGTGTCGTTCGTCGGCACAGTCGGATAACTCACTTCCACGAGTCCTTGCGCCGCGCCCTTTTCCGGTGGCCACAACTGGGTATATTGCGGCTGAAGCGCGCGCGTCTGCCAAAAATCTCCTTGCTCGGGTTCCTGCTTCAGCGAATAGGAAATGAGCCAGACCTCCGGGCCGTAATCCTGCGCGTAGTCCGCCAGAACAATTTCGAGAATCGGCTCGTCCTCGCCGAGATGCAGGTCCCCATGAATATGGCGCGCAATTTGGTCCAGCCGGACGCGCACGCGGTCCGCGAGCCTCTCGATGTCTGTCGCCTCTCCTGTGTCTTCCCCCGCGCCCGTCGTCAGATGCGGCGCCTCAACCCCTCCTCCTATGGCAGGGAGCCGGGGCAGTTCCTGGTCCAGCCGCGCAAGTTCTTTTTGTTCGTCGGGCAGCCACCAATCGCCCGCGCCTAGAACGACGGCAATGCCTTCGCTGGCCAGAGAAACAATCATCGGCGGCCGCGTTCCAGGCTCAATCGGGTTTTCGAGCGTAGCGACCACGATTCCGTCCTTCGCCACGCCCACGACGACTCGCCCAGCGTAAAGATTCGCGACGATCTCTTCGGAGTTTTCCTGATCCTGTTGGGCCAGCGAGAGGTGCGGCATAACAACTCCCGCGGCCAAAATTCCCGCCGTAGTCGTGAAGACGACCGCAAGTAAAACCCATCTCATGGAAATCAGCGCACGCGCGCGAAGCCCGGAGATTACATCGCAAACCGCATGCCGGAAGGAAACCGCCGCAAGCCGCAAGGCCCAACCTCGATGGACGCGCTGACTACTACAACCAACTTACCACAGAAATCGCGGTAGGGATAAATCGCAAGGTAAAGAAGCGGCCCAATTTCTAGTAAAATACGGGGGCACAGAAACCTGCTAAGAGAGAAGGAGGCAGATCTGAAATCTCCGAAAAGTGTTCGTCATAATGGCAAGCGAGTCTCGGAAATTATCGAATCGCACGTGAAATTCACGAAGGGGCAGGAAGGCGGAGTACGCGCGGATTTTTCCGGCGCGGATCTGGCGGATATCAACCTTCAAGGCGCGAACCTCGCCTACGCGCTTTTCCACGGCGCCAATCTTGCCGGAGCCGACCTCCGCGACGCCAGATTGGGTGCCGCCGATTTCAGCAAAGCAAATATGAAGCGCGCCGATTTGCGGGGCTGCGATTTGACGGAAACGATTTTCGCCGGCGCGGATCTCACCGAAGCGCAGCTCGGCGGCGTGGAATTGTTCCGCGCGGACCTGAGCGGCGCGATTCTGCGCCGTGCCAATCTTCGCGCGGCCAATTTCCGCTACGCGAATATCCGCGGCGCGCAGTTGCAAGGCGCGGATGTGACCACCACCATCCTGCGCGAGACGGATTTGACCGGCGTCGATTTGTCCGGCCTGGATTTGACTACGACGCTTATGCCGCGCGGCTGGAAAGCGGCCGGGACGGCGAAGTAACTCGCGCAGATTCAGACTACAAGGGAGATTTACTTCGAGGCGGTGTAATTCGCGGCATCGGAATACTGCGAACCGGCCGCCGCGGCACCGCGCGCGGGATTGTTGCGCCGCCGCGTTTCGATGCCCAGGCGCTTGATTTTCTGGTTGAGCGTTGAGAGGGGAATCTGAAAGCGCTCCGCGGCCTCGGTCTGGTTCCAATTGGAATGTTCCAGCATGTCGAGGATGATTCGCCGCTCGACTTCTTCCAGGATCTCAAAGAGCGAGCGCGTGCTGGGACGCGATCCTGATTCGCCGGGCATCGGCGGCAAAAATTCCGCGAGCTGCAGCCGTACGCCCTTCGCCACCTCGCGGCTGCGCACGTTTTCCGGAAGCAAATCCAGATCCATCGTATCCTGCGTGGATAAGACAATCGCGCGCTCCACCACGTTTTCCAGCTCGCGCACGTTTCCCGGCCAGTCGTAATCCACCAGAACGCGCATCGCGGAATGCGAAAAATGCCGCAGCGGCTTCTCGTTGTCCTTCGAGAAGTGCTCGATGAACCGGTGCACAAGCAGCGGAATATCTTCCTTGCGTTCGCGCAGTGGCGGCAGGGCAATTTTGATGACGTTCAAGCGATGGTAAAGGTCCTCGCGAAAACGCCCCGCATGCACAAGCGAAAGCAAATCCTCATTCGACGCGGCGATGATGCGCACATCCACCTTGATCGTGTCCGTCGCGCCCAGACGCATGAATTCGCGCTCTTGAATCACGCGCAGAAGCTTGGCTTGCGTCTCCGGGCTGATCGTGCTGATTTCGTCGAAGAAAATCGTTCCCTGATCCGCCACTTCGAAAAGCCCCTTCTTGGAGCTCACCGCGCTCGTGAACGCGCCTCGCACGTGGCCAAAAAGCTGCGATTCGAGCAGGTCGACAGGAATCGAACCGGTATTCACGGGTACAAAGGGTTTTTCCGCGCGCGTCGAAGCCGCGTGAATCGCTTTGGCGATCAGCTCTTTTCCCGTGCCGCTTTCCCCGCTGATCAGCACAGTCGAGCGCGAAGGAGCCACCTGCGTCACCAGATCGAGCACCGCCAGCATCTTTTCGCTTTTGCCGACGATATTCGGGAAGTTATACCGTTCCTTGAGCGCGCGCTTGAGCTGCACATTCTCTTCGCGCAAGCGGCTGCCTTCGATGGCAATCGACACCTGTGCGAGCAATTCGTCATTGGACCACGGCTTCGTAATGTAGTCCTGCGCGCCATTTTTGAAGGCCGCGCGCGCCATGTCGATGGAGCCAAACGCGGTAATCAAAATGATGGAAAGATGCGGGTCGCGGCTGTGAATTTCGCGCAGCAGGTCGAGCCCGTTGCGGTCCGGCAGGCTGACGTCGAGCAGCAGCAAATCGAACGGACGGTCTTCCAGGCGCGCTAGGCCCGCTTCGCCTGTCTCTGCTTCGGTCACAATATAATCTTCCGAGCTGAGAAGAGCCTGCAGCCCTTCGCGAATCTCCACTTCGTCGTCAATGACAAGTATCGATCCTCTAGGCATGCACAGCCCTCTTTGCTACGGGGAACTCGAGCCGGAACGAAGTCCCTTTTTCCGGCGTCGACCGTACTTCCAGTTTTCCCGCATGCTCTTTGATAATGCCGTAGCTGACGGAAAGTCCCAATCCTGTGCCCCGACCCGAAGATTTTGTCGTGAAAAATGGATCAAAAACGCGGTGCAAATGCTCCGGACGGATGCCGATTCCCGTATCCGTCACTTCCACCTCAACCGAGCCATTCTGCGCAAACGTGCGCACTTCCAGCATTCCTCCATCCGGCATGGCGTCGCGCGCGTTCATGAAAAGATTCAGGAAAACCTGCTGAAGCCGCGTCGTCGATCCCAGGACAAGCGGTAATTGCTCTCCGAAATTGCGAATCACGTTGACTCGCGCCGTCTTGAAGGGGTGCTGTACCAGCGTGAGAGTTTCATCGATGATCGTGTTCAGGCTCACTTCCACGAACTCCGCGCCGCCCGTGCGCGAGAAGTTCAGCAAATTATTCACGATCTCGCTGGCCCGGAAAGTCTGCTTCACGATCTTGTCAATCGTCTTCTGCCGCAAATCTTCGGCGGGAATCTGCTTGGCCAGCATCTGCGTATAGTTCGAAATCACGGCAAGCGGCGTATTCACTTCATGCGCCACGCCCGCCGCCAGCAAGCCGAGCGATGTCAGTTTCTCGTTTTGCACCATCTGCTCTTCCAGCCGCACGCGCTGCGTGATGTCGTCCAGCAGGATGAGCCGCCCCAGCCGTTCGCCGTTCTTGCCGATCAGCGGTGCGAACGACGCATTGACGACGTAGCGCCGGCCATCGCGGTTATACAGGCGGAATTTGTAGATGCTCGCCACGCGTTCGTCGCTCGAGCGCGAAGCCATCTCCGCCACCAAATCCGCCGGCAATATCTCGTCGAGCGTATGCGTCACCGCTTCATTGCGAGAAATGCCCAGCATCCTCTCCATTTGCGGATTCCACGATTCGATGCGGTCTTCGAGGTCCACGGTCAGCACGCCGATGTAGAGCGATTCGATGATGTTCTCGTGGAATTCCTTCAGCCGCTCGATCTGCGTCGCCTTTTGCTCGAGCGAGTTGTACAGTTGCGCGTTTTCGATCGCGATGGCCACATAGCTCCCGATCGTATCCAGCAGTTCGATGTCGTCGCTGCTCAGGTAATCGCCGTCGACGGTTTTGCCCAGCCCCAGCACGGCCACAATGCGGTCGCGGAAGCGGCAGGAGATGAAGTAATTCAGCCCAAGAATTTCCAGCGTCCGCCGCACGGATTCCGATTCGCTCGAGCTTCGCGCCGATTCGAAGAACAAGCACGTCTGCGCCAGCGCCGGCCGCTCCGCCAGATTCAAGAAACTCAAATCCAAGCGTGATTCGGCGTGGAACCCAAGCGAGCGCGAAAAGAGGAACGTCCCGGGCTTAGCGGGATCTTCCAGGAAAATCGCCAGCCGGTCCACAAGCAGAGTTTGCGAGATGCGGTCCAGCACGGAACCCAGCAGGGGATCGATGCGCACTTCGTTTGTCAATGTGCGGCCAAATTCGATCAGCGTACGACGGTAATTCAGCCGGTCGCGATAAAAGAAATGATCCAGCCGCGCCTGCATCCAGTCGCGCACGGGCTGGAAGAGAATTGCGGCCACAACGATAGCGATGAGCGTTCCCACCGTGCCCACCGAACCCGTCGAATGAAACAGCAAGCCGATCATCGCCACCACGGCGAAATACACCGCGACAACAGCCGCAGTGGCTAGCGTATAGGCAAGCCCGCGCTTGAAGATGATGTCCACATCCATCAAGCGATAGCGAATGATGGCGTAGCCAAAACACAGAGGGATGAGGACAAGCGAGAAAGCCGAAGCCGTCATCCAGCCCGAGGGCACGATGCCCATGAGGAAGGGAACGATGTAACACGCCAGAAATGGCACGACGCCTGCGAATGTGCCGAAGGTGACCCACTTCAATTGTTGCCGCACCAGCCCGCTCGGCGCCCGCCGATAGCTATCGAGGAAAATGAACGCCGCAACCAGAAAGTACGCGGCCCAATACGCGAATTCTGCCTGGTCGAGAAAGAAGCGGCTCTCGATCGAAGGCATCAGGTCCAGCGTGCCAGACGCTACGCTGACATGCAGCGCGAGAAATGCCAGCGGAACAGCGTAAACCCCCGCGAGCCAGAGCTTGAGATTCCGCACGCGCCTCTGCGGAAAGACCAGCGCGAAATGCACCAGCAGCGCAGCCTGCAGCAGAAGAGCGGCAACATTCGACCAGTAAATCGTCCAATCAAAAGAATTCAGCTTTCCGCTGTAGTGGAACGCGTAAAAAATGAAGGAAACCAGACAAAATAGATAGAAATGAATCGCGCGCGGCGCCGACCAGCGGCGAATGAAAATAAAAAGACCAATGAAAAGATACAGTAACGACAGGATGCCGAAGCTATTCCAGATCAGGCTGGGGCGTTCCGCTGGCGCCGTGACAAGGTTCGCTTCGAATGCTATGCCATTGCGCGTCAGTCGGTACTCAACTCGCGACCATACGCCGGCACGCCACAATTGCTGCGTCACCTGCGGCGCGCGTTCTATGTGGACGCCATTGACGGATTGAACTGTATCTCCGGCGTGAATTCCAGCACGCACGGCCGGAGAATTGGCCTCCACACGCCACGCCTGAACGCCAGAGGAAGTGTCCAGCCAGGTTACGCCGTCGTCCGGCATGGCAAATTGCGATCGCTGTCGGTAGTTCAAAACGCCGAAAACGACCGCCGCGACAGTCAGAAATGCCAGAACTGCCGCTACCAGACGCGTTCGTATGCTGTCATTCATCCAGAGCGCCTAAGAACAACGACACTAATCCCCCAAATACTCAGCACGTCATATTCCAAAAGATGGTAACTCAGCCAAGACATAATGTCTTCTAAATCTTTGGCTTAAGCCGATGTCGCAGGGCGCACACCGAAGACTTCCAGGATTCTGTAGATCGTATTCCACAATCGGTATACCAAATTCAGGGACTAGAACTGCAGACTCACACCACCGCGAAATGTCCGATACGCCGCCACCATCACCAGATTGCCATCCCGCGTCGTCATCGGAACGTACCCTTGCGCCAAAAGATTCCCGAAGTCGGCTACTGCCTCCATATGATGCAGGCACGGAATCGGCTGGCGGACCACCAGGTTGAAGTATGGGTCCAATTGGAAGAGCGCTTCGCCATACTCATCCTGCCGGGAAACCACCGTTCCGCCAATCCATTTGTATCCTGTCGTCACCTCTGTGCCGAGCACCGGAACCTTCGAGGAAACCGATCCTGCGATGCTGCTGTGATACGTCGTCGCCAGCAAAGTCCGTAATTCCTGATTCGTGGAAGGATCCGCGGTGGGAGAGAGCGCGCCGGAATATGCATATACAAGAGTCGTCGATAAATCCTTCGAAAATTTCTGCTGGTAGGCCGCCCGCATTCCCCAGGAGCTCGAATTTCCCGCGTCGTATGCAAAGCCATTCGTGAAGAAGTCCTGCAGGAAATTGGGGTTGCCGCTCACGGACGCGCCCTGGCCGAAGACGGCCGTGTCTTTTGATTGGTCATGGAAGGCCGAGAGCATCACGCGGCTGTGCCGGCGGAAAATATGCTCGACGGCGAGCTCTTCGTGCCAGCCGTCCTCAAGGACCGGACGGTCATTGCGGAAAAGCATGGTTGGAAACTCGTCGATCGAATCCAGCGCCGACTCCATCGGAGCTGTCGCTTCCGGACTGGATTCCGGCCACGGTCTGGAAGCAACCACAGCCGAAGCTTCCCAGCCACCGCCGAGTCTCGCGGCAATCTCCGCGCGCGGACGCAAACCCGCAGTATTGTCACTCCCAAGTCCGGTCAGGAGATATTCGGCGCCGTATCGCAGCGTCACGTTGTCGGTCAGCGCTAGCGTGCCCTCTTGATCCAGCCGCAACCCGCGGAAGACAGGGCCGTTGGGGCCGAGGCGCGATTGCCGCACCGCCAAACTCGTTCGCGGTCCAAATTTGGCATCGCCCTGCGGCAGCCAAACCGTGGCGAAGCCGCCATTCGACGTGTCGCTTTCATAGCTGAACTGGCCGGCAATCAGCAGTTGGCCTGTCGCTCCCACGCTCTCGTCATAAGCAACCGTAGTCGCCGGCGAATCAGAAAAACTGGTGGCTGCTCCTGGCCGAACGCCGGAAGTCACGTCCACACGGCTTCGCAGCCGATGATTTTCTTCCAGGTTCTCCGCGCTGCTTGATTCTCCGGCGCCCGAAAGCAGGATACCGTCATCGCGCCAGCGAAGGATCGGCCGCGTCCCGGGCGACGTCCGCAGGACCCATCCCCACTCGCCTTCCTGTGGATGCTGATTCGGGCGGCGTCGCAGGTCCGTGAGACCGCTCAACATCGAGCCAAGTTCGATTTCAACGCTCGTCGTCCGGCTGCTGC
The DNA here is from genome assembly GCA_035934015.1 of Candidatus Acidiferrales bacterium. Taxonomy (NCBI): domain Bacteria; kingdom Pseudomonadati; phylum Acidobacteriota; class Terriglobia; order Candidatus Acidiferrales; species Candidatus Acidiferrales bacterium. The sequence continues at coordinate 9,735 of DASYYH010000008.1, read as the reverse complement.
TCACGCGGACATTCGAAGCAAGCGTCGGCAGGAAACCCGCGAGCGTCACGCGCAGCGTATACAGCCCTGGCTCGAGCGCCGGCGTGGCGAAGTGTCCGCGTTCATTGGTGAGCAATTGAACCGGGTCGCCGGTCAGCAGCGATTCGGCCGTGATCACGACCGTCGCTCCCATCTGCGGCACACCCGAACCATCCAGCACGACTCCCGCAATTCGCCCGTCGCGAGATTCGGCCGACGTGGGCGAAATGCCCACGGCGATTAACCCAAAAACCAGGGCCGCCAGACCGATGATGCGCGCATTTGCCAAGCGTCTACCTCCCGTCCTTTCAATTCGTCGCGGCCTTCACCGTAAAGTCCGCCGAGGGAGTAATGATCTGATTGTCGCCGTTATCCGTTATCTGCACTTTGAGTTTGTATTGTCCGGGTGCCAGCGATTTGAGGTCCAGAACTTTCTCGATCCACATTTCTTCGCCGTGCTGATTGTATTGCTGCGAACTCTCCGAGAAGTTCAGGACTGTACGGTTATCCAAATTGTTGACCACCGCATACTGAATAATCGCATTCGCCTTGTTGGTTTTCGGGTCGACCTTGAGATTGTAAATCTGCAAGAACAAACCCATCTGCCCGTTTTGTTTAAACGTTGTGTCGAGCTTGGGCCGAATCTTCAAATCGCCAATAACAAACTCTCCCAGGCCGATGTCGCGTGACGAAACTCTCTGCATTTCATCCGCCAGAATCATCGAACTGGCTGCCAATTGGTCATCCTGGAATCGCGGCACATGCAAGCCAGTGTTGATCACGCCCAGGTTGCCGCTGTTGATGTCTTTCACCACCACGTCCAGCCGGTAGAGCCCGGGGCTCAGCGGAACTTCCTTCTGATAGATATTGAATCCCTTCAAATACTGCTGCATCAGCGAATCCGGCGTATCCGCGGAGATCGAGTCTTCGAACGTTTCCACGACTCGCCCGCTCACGCTCGTGATGCGCGCAAACAGATGCAGCGTCGCCGTCTGCACTCCGTTCTTATCCTGAAAACTCAAGTCTTTGTTGGGAATTTGAATCGTAATCGGAACCAGATCCGCATCATCCGTGACACGCAGGAAATCCGTGTGGCAGTCAAAGTGAATCTGGTTCGTCGTCAAGTGCGTGTCCACATCCTCTTCAAGGTCCTTGTATTTCACCGGCGGCGGCGTCCAGATCTTCGAGTACAAATCCAGCCGCGTGAACTCGTTCATATACTCCGGGGCTGAGCCCGGCCCGCCCATCGGAACAGGATCATGCGTGCCATCGGTATTCTTAAAGCGGTCGAGCTTCGACGATTCGCCCATGGCTTCCAGATCCGTCAAGCCCGCGCCCGGCACATACAGCAAAGCGTCTTTTTCGCTTGGGTCCGTCGTCAGGTGATACTCGCCCGTGCCTGAAGGATCCACGAATTCCAGAATCACGTTTTCACCGATTCCCGGCAAGTATCGATAGCGCCAGTCTTCAAACGGATAGGTCGTCGTTTCGCCGCCGCCCTCTTCTGCGGGTCTCGTATAAGGGCCGCCCGCCGGGTTCGAGTCCACCTCATCCGGCTTGCCCCACATCAGGTAGATGCGCCCGCGATCCGTCTTCCAACCCGGCACGCCCGAGGAGTACCTCTCGTTGACGTACGCAATCCGCTCGTAATAATCCTCTTTGTACGTGTTATCCGCGGAGTCCTGGTCCGGATTCCGCCGCTGCCAGAAATTCTCGATAAAGTTATCGCGCTCCTGGTTGGTTTCCAGTTGCAGGAAGGCAGCGCGCTCCTCCGCTGTAATGATGTAGGAAACCGGCCCGTTGAGCCATTCCTTGTAGACGGGCAGGAGTTCTCGTTCCAGATCCTTTTCCCGTTTCTTTTGCGCTTTTGCCTTGGCCTTGGCGTCGATTTCCTGCTGTGTTTCTTGCTGATCCTGATCCTGGGCATGTACGATGGCGGGAATAAGAAGGGCACAGCAGAAGGAGAAAATAGCAAAGATAGATAGCCCGCGACCGCGTTTCATTAGGGAACTCCCCCGGATGTCAAATTCTAGTCCCCCTCAGGACACCCGTCAAGCTAACCTTCACCGCTACTGACGCTTACCCGGTTCAGATTCCCGTGCCATATATGTGGGTTGCCTGCCATTCTCAAAATCTGCCGCCTGCAGGTCAATGGGTAACCCGTCGAAAAATATTTTAGATTTTGTGCAAACCAAAACTATCTTCTTCGTGTCTATATAGATGGGAAATCCCTCGGAACAACAATTTGTTTTGTGAGCCAGGCTCGATTACCATGATAGAGAAGCCATCGCTCCGCACGCGGACAGGTAAATCGATGGTTCGGCTCGCTGGGCAAGCTGGGGTGCTCGCGGTCGCTTGCGTGTCTAAGCCTCGGAGGACCTGGCCAGAAACTTTTTGACCCCCCGCATCGTATTAATGTTCAGGGGTGGGAACACCTCTCTTGTGGACTAAGGAATTCATAGGAAAAGGCGATGAAGAAGTCTAAAAGAACAGTTCTTATTGTCGTCGGCGTTGTCGCGCTCCTCCTCATAGTTGTTATCAGTGTCAAGCAGGCGGGCAGAGACACCGTCACCGTGCAATCCGGCGTTGCTGCGAAGCAAGACATCACCTCGCTTGTGACCGCATCCGGCGAAATCCGGCCGCAGAACTACACCAACGTGCTTGGCCAGGGCTTCGGCAAGATCACCGACATTGACGTGAACGAAGGCGATGTCGTCAAGAAAGGCACCGTCCTCCTGCGCGTCGAGCGCGTTCAGCCCGCCGCGGACGTCAAGGCGCAGCAAGCCACTATTGACTCCATGCAGGCCGCCGTGCAGTCCGCTCAGTCGGCTGACGTTGCCGCCCAGGCCGATGTGCAGCAGTCCGAGGCCAATCTCGAAAAGGCTCGTAACGACTGGGACCGCGGCCAGGGCTTGTATAAGGAAGGTTTGATCGCCAAGTCCGATTACGACACCTACAAGTCCGCCTACGGAGCCGCGGCCGCCACTCTCGCCGGAAATCAGGCTCGCGCAAAGCAAGCTCACGATCAGCTTGCCGTCGCTCAATACAATCAGGCGCAGGCTGCTGCCACCGAAGTTCACCTGCGTGACGTTCTCGACAAAACGACTTACGAAGCGCCGATTAGCGGCGTGGTCACGTTTATTCCCGTCAAGGTCGGCGAAAACGTCGTCCCCGGCATTCAAAATTCCGAGGGCAGCTACCTCCTCACCATCTCAGATATGTCCGAAGTCGACGCTGAAGTCATGGTCGACGAAACCGACATCCCCAACGTCAAGGTCGGCCAGGCTGCGGACGTCACGATTGATGCGTATCCGAACCAGACCTTCAAAGGCCACGTCGCCGACGTCGGTGAAGAGGCCATTTTGCGCACCTCCGGTTTGGCCACCACGCAGGAAACTTCCGCCAATAGCCAGGAAGCGCGCGATTTCAAAGTCCATGTGCGCCTCGATGCGCCTCCCAAGCTGATTCGCCCGGGCCTTTCCTGCACCGCGAAAATCAAGACCGCGCATCGCACCGATGTGCTCACCATTCCGATTCAGGCTCTCGCCGTGCGCTCGCGCGCGGAGCTCAAGGCCGAAGAGGAGCAGCAAAAATCCGGTGGCAATGTCACTCTGGCGGCTGCAAAGCCGGCGCCGAATCCGGACGGAACCACGGGCAATGATGATGTTCAGGGCGTTTTTGTCATTCGCAACAACAAAGCCATTTTCGTTCCCGTGCAGACAGGCATCACCGGCATCACGAACATCGAAGTGACCAGCGGCCTCAAAGTCGGCGACCAGATTGTCACCGGCAGCTACAAAGCGCTGCGTACCCTTCGTTCCGGCGCGACGGTTAAAATCGACAACTCCGCTCCGGTCATCACGGATCAATCGAGTTCCTAGTATCCTCTGCGTACGCGAAGGCTGGCTGGCGCGAACGCAGCGCGTTGTTCGCCTGAGCGCGAGAATCTCGAGGAGCAACATTCGCATGGCAGTTGAAGAAGCGACATCTTCCCTGGCGTTCCGGCAGGATCTCGTTGATGCCGGCATTGTCATCTGCACCGAAGACCTGTGGAAGACCTATACGATGGGCACGGAGGAAGTGCATGCGCTTCGCGGCACGAACCTTCAGATTCGCAAGGGCGAATACGCCGCCATCATGGGCCCTTCCGGCTCCGGCAAATCCACGCTAATGAATTTGATCGGCTGCCTCGATTCCCCGACCAAGGGCCACTACTGGCTCGCCGGGCGCCTTGTCAGCGAACTCGACGACGACGAGCTTGCCTACATTCGCAACAAAGAAATCGGCTTCGTCTTTCAAACTTTCAATCTCCTCGCGCGCGCCACCGCGCTTCACAATGTCGAACTGCCCATGATTTACAACGGCACGCCAGCCGAAGAGCGCCGCGTACGCGCCACGCAAACTCTCAAGCAGGTCGAACTCGGCGAACGCATGATGCACAAACCCAATGAACTTTCCGGCGGCCAGCGCCAGCGCGTGGCCATCGCTCGCGCGCTCGTGAATCATCCTTCGATTCTGCTCGCCGATGAACCAACGGGAAACCTCGATTCCCAAACCGGCGAGGAAATCATGGCTCTGTTCGCGCGCCTGCATCAGAGCGGCAACACCATTATTCTCGTCACACACGAACCCGACATCGCACGGCACGCGCATCGCGTCATCCGTCTGCGCGACGGCAAAATCGAAAAAGACGAAAAAATCAAGTAAGCTTCATGCTGTCGCGCAGGCCGCATCCGCACTTCTCTCGATGCGGAATCGAATCCAACGGATTTCAAGAGGCAACCCTGCGGCAAAATCCTGGTTCATCTCTAAAATTACGATGGCGATTCGCGCGTGCGGCTGGAAAATCGGCGCAGGGATTAAGGAGCGGAAAAATGAATCGGACAATGCGGCAAACACTTTCGAGAATCGCTGTCACTCTGGCCATTCTGGCCATAGCCACAGCAGCCAATGCGCAGTCCGCGCAAAATCCGCCGCAATCCTCGCAGCAGGAACAGGACGCCGTGCAACAGGCGCTCATCGCCGCTGCGACTCCCGGCCCGATTCATGCGCAATTGATGAAGCGCGCCGGCGAATATACGACGGTCACTACGCTCTATGCCACCGGCGCTCAGCCGCAGCAATCCACCGGAACCGCCACGCTCAAAAGCATTCTCGATGGCCGCTTCCTCGAAGAGACCAATTCCGGCGACTCCCTCGGCCAGCCTTATTCCGGCTTGCGACTTTATGGCTATAACAACGGCTCCAAGCAGTACGAAGCCGCCTGGATTTACACCGGCTCAACCGCGTTCCTCGTGCTGGATGGCTCCACCGACGATAGCGGCAAGATCGTGCGTTATTCCGGCGCGTTCCTCGGCCCGAATGGCGCAAGGCAAACGCTCCGCGTCACCGTCACGCAATCCGATGACGATCATTTCAGCGTGAAACTACTCGGCGAAGGCCCGGACAACACGCTCACCACGCTCGAAACCGTTTACACGCGCGTCAAGAAAATTCCGCCTCCGCCTGCCCATCGCTGATTGAAAACTGGCGCGCTCAGTTTCCGGACGACAGCGCCTTGATGTACCTATAAAAGAAATCCACGCCTTCATAGAACGAACTCTGCAAAATACGTTCGTCGCGGCCGTGCGCGCGAACGTCGTTCATGTCAATGAAGACTCCCGATATGCCGTACGTGGGAATTCCCGCGTCGCGCAGCAGATAACCGTCCGTAGCGCCGGTTTCCATCGTCGGAATCACCGGCGTGCCCGGCCACATTTCTCCCACGACTTTCTCATCCGCTTCCAGCACGTCCTTTCGAAGCGGCGATGCGGGGCTCGTATGCGGCGGCGCGATCGCCGAGACTTTGATCTGCGGATCGTCCAGCACTTTCACCAATGTTTTTTCTGTCTCTTCTTGCGTGCCGCCCGGGAAAATGCGGCAATTCACAATCGCGCTGGCGTCCTGCGGCAGCGCGTTGTTCGCGTGACCCCCGCTCAGTCGCGTGGCCACGCAAGTCGTGCGCAGCAGCGCGTTGTAATAGGGCGACTCCGAAAGCGTCTGGATGGCCGCGGCATCGGGTGGATTCTTGGCGGCTCCGGCCAGTTCGGAAGCCAGCGTTCCTTGCTCGATCTTCGACATGCGCTCGAAAAATGTGCGCGTCGTTTCGTTGAACTCCGTCGGAAATTGATAGTGCGAAAGCCGCATCAGGCCGCCTGCCAGATGGTAGATGGCATTGTCAGGGGAGGGCAGTGAGCTGTGCCCGCCCTTGTTGAAGACCTTTAGTTCGTAATCGGCATATAGCTTTTCGCTGGTTTGAATCGAAGTCAGCAGCGGCTTGCCGTCCTTGAGCTGGAAATCGCCGCCGTCGGTGTTGATACAGTATTCCGCGTCAATCAAATTGCGATGCTTTTCGAGCAGCCACGTAATTCCGTTGAAGTCTCCGCCCTCTTCGTCCGAAGTCAGCGCCAGAATCAGATCGCGATCGGGTTTGTAACCCTCCTCCTTCAGCCGGATGAAGTTCGCGGTCAGAATCGCGTCGCCGTCTTTTATGTCGCTCGTTCCGCGTCCGTAAAAGAAGCCGTCTTGTTCCGTCAGCTTGAATGGATCGAGCGACCAATCGGCGCGATTCGCTTCCACCACATCCAGATGCGCGATAAAGAGAATCGGCTTGCGCGCACCGCTGCCGTGAATTCTGGCAACCACATTGCCATGCCGCGCGTCTGGCCCCAGGACGGTCACGTCGCTCGCGGGAAATCCCGCTGCGCGCAGCCGCTCGGCAATTTCATTCGCGGCGGTGGTCATGTTGCCCACCGATTCCGTCGTGTTCGTTTCGATCAGTTGCTTGTAAATATCATGCGCCACCTTGTGCTCGTCCTGCGTCTGCTGTTGGGCGCCAGCCGTGGCGGCAATCGAGCCAGCGAGCACAAAGATCAAAAGCGATTGGTAAAGTTTCATGGCTTCTCCTGGACGCGCATGCAAATCTGTGCGACGTGCGAGGCTAACAGAATCGGCTGCGCGCGCCAATTGCAGACTCGCCTTGCCCCTGGCACTTGCTTTCGCCATTCGCTGGGAATATAGTCCAGCGCCAATCGGAGGTTGCCTGCCATGACGAAGAAAATTCTCTTGGGAGCCCTTGTTGGTGGCATCGTCGTCTTTATCGTCGGCTCTCTCTTGCACACCGTGCTGGGATTGGGACAGGTTGGCGTCAAGGCCCTTCCCCAGGAAAACTTACTGCTTCCGGCCATGCGCGTCTTGATTCATGAGCCCGGCTTCTACTATTTCCCAGCGCCCAATATGACGCCCGGCCGCACCAAGGAGCAAATGAATGCAGACGATACCGCCTACGCCGCGAAATACCAGCAGGGCCCCACGGGGATTGTGGTCTATTCGCCCGGCGGCACGGCGCTGAATTACAGCAAGCTGCTCGGCGGCGAATTCGCCATCGATGTCGTCAGCGCATTCTTTCTTGCATGCATTCTCGCCATGGGCGCGGGCGGAGTCAGTTCGTATTGGAAACGCGTCTTCGCCGTCACACTCGCCGGACTTTTCGCCGTCGTGTTTCTCGGCCTCGAATATTGGAACTGGTACAACTTCCCGGCGAACTATACCTGCGCGTACATCGCCAATGGCCTTCTCGATTGGTTTTTCGCCGGCCTCGCCATGGCGGCGATTGTGCGCTAGAGGATCGCCGCTTAGGGTTTTTGATAGAAACCTTTGAGACAATATCTCCGCGAATCGTGCAGATCGATGTTCGATCGGTTATCAATGCGTACGAAAAGCGTGAGACACATGCCGGCGTGTCTCACAAAATTCGGAGGTCTGAATGCCGCGTAGAAAAACAAAGTCCTTTCAATGCCGGAGCGGTGCGGCTGCATTATTTCTCATCACATTGTTTGCTAGCGCTGTCGCTGCGCAGAGCAAGCCCCAATCCTCGCCATCCTATGACGACCTCGTGCAGGAATCCAGAAACGGCGATCCGAACGTCAACTATGGCCAACTGCGAATGGCTTATGCTGCTAGCCCCAAATACTCTTCTGACGTCGACATGGATTCAGTGAAGAAAATGAATTCAAAACTACAGTCCAAAGACTACAAAGGAGCGCTAAAAGCTGCGAATGTGCTGTTGAACGAGGATTATGTCAGTATTGATGCGCATATCGTGGCGTATCTGGCGTATCAGGCACAGCACGATGCCGGGCACGCCCAACAGCAACACGATATTGCCATTGGATTGATTCAATCAATACTCGGCTCGGGAGACGGCAAGAGTATCGCTTCGGCATATAAGGTAATCTGTGTGCGAGAAGAATACAATGTATTGAATGCTCTCGGTCTCAGACCCCAGTCACAGGCTTTGTCGAAGCAAAACGACCGGGACTATGACGTTCTTACGGTTATGAATCCAAAAGATGGCACGACGTCCAAGCTCTATTTCGATACGACGATTTCGATGACCTATATGGACAAGCTGTTCAAGCAATAAGTCCACGCTGGGCCGTCAATTTCAAAAACAAAAGGGCTCCGAACGAAGTCTTCGGAGCCCTCATTAGAAATTTAATCCTGTCGGCGACCAATGTTCCCACGCGGTATCATCGGCCTCACTAAGCAAACACCAGACGGCCTTTGGGTGCGGGAATCTCACGGCCAAGTTCTTTCGCTGTTTCAATCCATTCTCTGATAATGATCTCGACGTTCGTGAGGGCCTCTCGGTAGGTTTTTCCGTCAGCGGCACAGCCAGCGAGTTCAGGCACTTCCGCGATGAACGCCTCGTCTTCCTGGCTCCAGTAAATAATAACTTCGTACTTAGGCATGCCGCCCCTCCACGAGCTTATACTTAATTATAACAGACCGGACCTGCTTCATCTGGTACGGTTTGCACTTGGATCCCTTCGGCTGCAAATTCAGGATTTCTTCCACGCCCTCGTGCGTGAAAATGTGGTGGCTTCCACGGATGCGCTCTTCAAAACCTAAATTCGAGAGCAGCTGACGCACTGCAGCAAACGCAATGTTTGCGTCAGATGTGCCGCGAAGAATTTGTTCCAGCGTTTTTTCGCTTCGGCTCATGTACGTCCGTGAAAGAATAGTCGAAGCCGAATACAGTCGCAAAACAAAAAGGCTCCGAGTTGTTCAAACTCGGAGCCTTCATCAAAAATTTAATCCTGGCGGCGACCTACGTTCCCGCACAGTTACCCGTGCAGTATCATCGGCCCTGCGGAGCTTAACTTCCGTGTTCGGGATGGGAACGGGTGTGACCCCCGCGGTTAGACCACCAGGAAAATCAGAGGCTGGAAGCTAGAGGTTCGAGGCTGGAAAAACTCGAACCAAAAGCGCAGCCGAAATTTTCAGTTCGCACGAATACTGCGAACTTTGCAACCGAAGGAAGCTGGCAAATCCACAACTCTGTTTCGAGTAGTGCGAGTGATGTTGCCGAACTTTCGCTAACGCGTCTGCGCGAAACGCAGCGGGTTGGGAAAGTTTTATGGTCAAGCCGAACGGCCGATTAGTACGGGTAAGCTGCACGCATTGCTGCGCTTCCACCTCCCGCCTATCAAGGTCGTAGTCTACGACCGGCCTTCTTAGGTGGCCGCAGCCACCTTGGGAAACCTTATCTCGAGGCGAGCTTCTCGCTTAGATGCTTTCAGCGATTATCTCTTCCGAACTTCGCTACCGAGCGATGCCACTGGCGTGACAGCTCGATCACAAGAGGTTCGTCCATCCCGGTCCTCTCGTACTAGG